>JAUQXC010000808.1 GCA_030834825.1 Thermoflexales bacterium | reverse complement strand
AACACCCGTTTGATTTTGTCTCTTGTCATGATCGTCGTCCTGCTTACCAGCGTGGGAGGAGCCACCGCACAGTCCAGGGTGAATGCTCCCGCTGCGCCGCAAGCCGCCGTCGGCACCGGCTTTACTGTTCAGGGCCAGTTGAAGAATGCCGGCACGCCCGTCAACGGTAACTGCGATATGACCTTCCGCCTGTACGATGCTGCCGCCACCGGCACGCAGATCGGCAGCACTATCACCGCGACCGTGCCCGTGAGCAACAGCCTGTTCACTGTGATGCTGAACACCAACGGCGAATATGGTGTGAACGCCTTTAATGGTTATGCCCGCTGGCTGGAAGTGAGCGTGAAATGTGCGGGCGACACCGCCTTCACCACGCTCACGCCGCGTCAGCAGATCGCCGCTGCGCCGTATACCTTGACACCTGCTGGCGGCAACGCATCCAGCAAACCGTACTATCCATTCTATCGTCCACAGGTGCTTGACTTGACAACGGTCGATCCAGATCTAAAAGGATTCATAAGTGGTTTCACTGACGGTCGTTACGCATACTTCGTTCCATATGAAACAGCAGTAGGCGTAGCATCAGGAAAAGTCGCGCGAGTTGATACTCAGAATTTCACCGCAAGCGGCATCGCGGTACTCGACTTGACCATCGCGGATCCAGACCTAACAGATGGTCTTAACGGTTTCACCGATGGACGATACGGATACTTTCTAAGTCCCAGCGGCAAAGTGGCTAGAGTCGATTTACAGAACTTTACTATCGGTAGCGTAACGGTGTTGAATTTGGCCAGCGTGGATTCCGAGCTAATGGGATTTGGTGGAAGCTTCTCGGACGGACGCTACGGTTACTTCACACCATCTCAATTTGGCAAAGTGGCCCGCGTCGATCTGCAAAACTTCAGTGCTGGGGGCGTCACCGTGCTGAACTTGGGCAGTATCGATCCAACTCTCAAGGGATTTAGTGGGTTTACCGACGGTCGTTACGGATACCTTGTTCCCGGACACAACGGCACATCATGGTTTGGCACGATCGTGCGTGTCGATTTGCGGGACTTCTCCGTGAGCGGCGTGACTGTGCTCGATTTGACTACAGTCAGCTCTGATCTACGGGGATTCTTTGGCGGATTTGCCGATGCACGTTACGGGTATTTCATTGCGATGGGAGATTGGATGGCACCCATTGGGAAACTGGTGCGCGTCGACTTGATGAGTTTCTCTACTGGCGGCGTTTCTGTGCTTGATCTGACTACAGCCAATCCGACACTAAAGGGTTTTGTGGGGGGCTTTACTGATGGGCGCTATGCTTACCTGGCACCATCTCATAACTCACTACAATACTTTGGCACCGCGGCAAGAGTAGATTTGCAGAACTTCACTGCCGATGGAGTGACGTGGCAGGACTTAACCACTTTGGATAGCGACTTAACAGGATTTCATGGTGTCTTCACTGATGGCAGTTATGGTTATTTCGTCCCGCGGGTGCTACAGAATGGCAGCACCTTCCACGGCAAAGTCGTCCGCATTCAGCTCTTTTCCGGCGCAGGCGCTCCATAGAGGCGGCGATGAATGAACACATCAATGCTGTACTTCGTGCAACATACTCGTTCGCCTGACCTTCTGGGAGGCACACCATGAAACCTAACATCTCAACTCGAACCCTGCTGATCCTCCTCAGCCTCATTGTCGGCATGATGATCGCCGTGCCGGCACTAGCCGCGACGTTGGCAAGCACGTACTCGCTCGATTGGTTCACCTTCAGTAACGGAGGTGGATCATCCAACGGCGGCGCGTACACGCTCAACAGCAGCATCGGCCAATCCTTGGCTGGATCGCTGAGCGGCGGATCGTATACGATGGGCGTGGGATACTGGTCGGAGCTGGCCGACGAAACGCCCATCTCGCCCACGCTCCAGATCGACAAGTCCGCTTCGACAGCCGTCGCTGCGCCGGGGCAAACGCTCACCTTCACGCTCAGTCTCACGGCCACCGGCCCAACGGCGATCCCGGCCATCCTCACTGACACACTGCCAATCAGCATGACGTACGTCAACGGCAGCGGCACGGGCGGCGCTACTTATGATGTAGGCACGCGCCAGATTCGGTTTGACGGCCCTATCGCAACGGGCGCAGCGACGATCATCACGTATCGCGCGACGGTTGATCTCGGCGTGCCGCCCGGCAGCCTGCTCGCCAACGATGCCCTCGTGTCCTACGTTGTGGACAACGTCGTCTATCGCATCCAGCGCACAGCCGCCGTCGCCGTGCCCACCAGTGTGCCTTTCCCGACACTGGTGCTGATCTATGCCAACGGCGACAACAATCTCTCGAGCAACATGCTCGATCTGCTCAACAGCGCGGAGAAATCGGCGGGCAATCCCAACAGCGTGATCCTGCTGCTGCTTGATGGCCCAGCCGACGACGATGCGCGCCTGTACCGTCTGCTCGGCGATGTCAACGGTTCGTGTCCCAACTATCAGAATCCTACTTGCAATGGTCGCTACGTGTTAGGCCAGAATATGTGGGAGTGGAGTGACGACACGGCCAATGCCTACAGCTTCAGCGAATTTCTCAAGAGCGCCATCCGTGCTTACCCGGGTGCCGGGCAGATAGTCGTCTCACTCGTTGGGCATGGTTCGGGTTGGTATCCCAATGTGCTGCTCGGTCAGCCCAGCGCCTGGGATGGTCAACCTGGCGGCTTGCTGTGGGATGTGCATCCCGGCGGTTATCTCACCACCCGATCGCTGGGCGATGCCTTCCGTTGGGCGTATCAGGCCACCGGCCGCAAAGTGAATCTGTTGTATCTTGACGCCTGCCTGATGGCGATGTCCGAAGTCGCCTTTGAAGTGAACGATAGTGTAGATCTCGTGCTCGCCGCTGAGAATTGGTCGTGGGCCTCCTTCCCGTATGATGCCTATCTCGGCTCCGGCGTGCTCGATGGCGTACATAGCCCCGCGCAGATCGGTGCACAGTGGCTGGGCATTCAGGCCAATCTCTTGCGTAGCAATGCCTATCCCTTCACGCTGGCGCTGATCGACGCAGGCCAGATGAACACTGTGCGCTCGTCGGTGGAAGCATTGGCCTCAGCCATCTCGACGACTCTGCCGGCCGATAAAGCCAAACTCGCGTCGGCCCATGTGCCTGCCGTCTGCTTCGACAGCAACCAGGATGGATCGATCGACGCGCAGGACAACTATTGCGATCTGTCCGGCTTCGCGCAGCATCTCGCTACGGCGTACTCTACCAACCCGACCGTGATCGGCGCGGCGAATGCGGTTCAATCGGCGGTCGATGCGGCCGTGCTCATCGAAGATCACTTTAGTGGTGTGCCCTATCCCTTCCCTAACTCGAATTGGGCCTGGGAAGACCTCGGCGGGCTCAGCATCTATGCGCCCTTCCGTGTGGACGATTGGAAGCGCTCCTACTACAGCGGCGATCACCTCCGCTTCGCGCAGAATGGTCAATGGGGCGCGCTGCTCAATGCCTTCTGGAATGCGGCCCCGCCGCCGCCGCCGTGCACCGGCGAATGCGAACCGCCGCCGCCTCCGATCGATCCCGCGCCCATCAACGCGCACGCCAGCGCCGGGCACGAAAACATCCTGCTCACGTGGTCGCTCGATGAACCAGTAAACAACCTCATCGGCTACCACATCCTGCGGAACATCTCAGGCACCGCGCCCATCACGCTGACGACGACGCCTCTCAACGCCAATCAGTACCTCGACGCCAGCGGCCTGATCACCGGCACGACCTACTGCTATCAAGTGCGCGGTGTGACCAGCGGTGGCGCGGTCGTGGCGCAGTCTGGCATAGACTGTGTGAAGTTCGGGCAGTTGACTCTG
>JAUQXC010000807.1 GCA_030834825.1 Thermoflexales bacterium | reverse complement strand
CCAGCCAACATGCGCAGGCTGGTGGACTTGCCGCAGCCCGACGGACCCACGAAAACCAGAAACTCCTTGTCGGGAATCTCCAGATTCAGGTTGCTGACGGCAGTCACATTGCCGTACCGCTTCGCTACATTCTCAAAAGTCACTGATGCCATCGGGTCTGCCTCCAAAGTGATTTCCAGCCCGTTCCGGGCGTAATTTTAATTATGGGCAAGTTTACCCCACAATGCCCTATCTGTGCAAGTGGCAACTGTCATATTCTCGCCAAGTCGATTGGCGGTGGGTGGTCGATCGGGCATTAGAGCAGCACCAGGCCCGCACGGGGCGGAAGTTTCACTGCGTGCAGCATCCCATTGACGATGGGCCAGCGCTGATCGACCTGAAAAGCATCACCGACTGTTCCGTCCGTCAGCCCCAGCGCCCCCACTGGAATATCGACTTGCCTGGTGGCCGAGGCTGTGTTCAGGGCAACAATCAAACGTTCCTGACCGAGCCAGCGCCCGAAAGCGTACACTTCTCGATCGGCATACAGACGATGATAGGAACCGCGCCGCAGGGCCGGATAAGCCCGCCGCAGCTCGCTGAGTTTTTTGACGTGTGTCAGAATTTCGAGATTCCACTGCGCTTCAACCCAGGGGAACGAACGGCGGCAGTCCGGATCGTGCCCACCGGTCAACCCGATCTCGTCGCCGTAATAAATGCAGGGCGCGCCGGGATAAGTGAAGAGGAAGAGATAGGCCAGCTGCAGCGCCGACCAGTCCTCGCGCACGCTGGTGATGAAGCGCGGCGTATCGTGGCTGTCCAGCAAATTCAACTGCGCCAGCGTGATCTGCGGATCGTACCAGCCCAACACCGTGTCGATCGCATTGGCAAAGTCGACGCCGTCCATCGGACGAGCACCGTGATAGCCGCCGGCTTTGCGCGTTTCCTCCAAATTGAGAGTGTGTCCGCCAAAGAAGCCCAAACAGGCCAGGGTGATCGGATAGTTCATCACCGCATCGAATTGATCGCCCTGCAACCAGCGTTGTGATTGTTGCCAGATTTCGCCCACAATATAGGCTTCGGGATTGAGCGCTTTCACGCGGCGGCGGAACTCGCGCCAGAATTCGTCGTCGTCGATCTCCTGTGGCACATCCAGCCGCCAGCCGTCGATGCCAAACTCGATCCACTGCGTGGCGATGTTCCAGATGAACTCGCGCACGGCCGGCGTGTTGGTATTGAACTTGGGCAGCGCGGGCAGCTCCCACCAAGCTTGATAGCCCAGGGCCTTCAAGCTGCCTTTGCCGTGGGCCAATGCTTGCTGCGCATGCGTGTCGGGATAGGGCGCAAAATGTTTCTTGCCGTGCAGCCGATCGGGATCGAAGTGAAACCAGTCGACGTAGGGTGAGGCGGCGCCGTTTTCCAGCGTGTGGTTGAATTGCCAGAAGCCGCGACTGGCGTGATTGAAGACGCCATCGGGCACCACGCGCAGGCCGCGCGCGTGCGCCTCGTTAAGCAGGTGGCGAAACGCGCGGTTGCCGCCCAGAATCGGATCAACATTGGTATAGTCGTAAGTGTGATAGCGGTGGTTGGCCGTGGAGGCAAAGATAGGATTGAAATAGATCGCCGTGACACCCAGGTCCTGCAGATAGTCCAGCTTCTCGGTCACGCCTAGTAAATCGCCGCCTTTGAAGCCAAAAGGATTGGGGGGTGAAGTCCAATCTTCCAGGTGCAGGCCGTGGCGCGACAGCTGCTCACTGCGGGCAAAGCGATCCGGAAAGATTTGATAGAAGACGGCGTCTTTGACCCAGTCGGGTGTGATAATGGTCATGCTCGCTCCAATGCGGAATGTGGAATGCGGAATGCGGATGGGCCAACCCGTATCCACGTACGCAGGCTTCGTTCGATCAAGGAAAGTGTACCCGATGTTACCTCACCTCTCAGCCCCTCTCCCACCTTGAGAGGGGGAGTCGAGTTCTCTCCTCTCCTGCTCCAGGAGAGGGATCGGGGGTGAGATCTACTCATCCACTGCGCCGAATAGCGAACCGCGCAGCAGGTATTTTTGCAGCACGACGAACACAATCACCACCGGAAGGCTCATCATGATCGCCGCTGCTGCCAGATGGCTCCACGAGGCCGTGCCAATCTGGCGTTGTAAATTGGAAATAGCCATCGCCAGGGTCACATTCCCCGGCTTGTCGACGAACAACCAGCCGATGGCGAATTCCGAATAGCCGATCAAAAAAGCGATGAGGGCCGCCACGCCGATCGAGGGCATGGCCAACCGCAAGGTGACTCGCCAAAATGTTTGCCACGCTGTCGCGCCGTCAATGAATGCAGCTTCTTCGATCTCTTTCGGCACCGCTTGAAAGGCCGCGCGCATATTCCACACGCACAGCGGCATGGAGATGGCCGCGTAGACGATCATGATGCCGACCAACGTGGTGCGCAAGCCGACGGCAGAGAGCAGAATGTACAGCGGCGTCATCAGCGCCACAGGCGGCAGGAGCGCGCCTAGCAGCAAAGCGAACAGGCCGATCTGCTGGCCGGGAAAACGCAAGCGGGCAAAAGCGTAGGCCAGGCTGGCGCCAAAGGATACTGCGATCAATGCGGCGCCGCCGGCGACGAAGAGACTGTTTTGCAGTGTGCCTAAAAACGACAAAGTTTGGGCCGGTCTTTCCCACACGGCGCGGAAGACGTCGAGCGTGAATTCCCTGGGAATGAGACGAAATTCCGTCGGCCAACCGCGCACGGAAGCATCGAACGCCATTTGCGCCATGCCCCAGATCGGCACGATCACAAACAGCGCGATCAGGACGAAACCCAGTTGATACCAGAGCTGCTGCCACCATTTAAGTTTGCGCATGTCATTCACTCTGTAGCGAGGGCATCCCCATGCGCTCGCCGGCACGCGCATAGGGATGCGCGTCTACGGATTCTAGTAGACTTCCGCGGCCTGCGTCTGTTTGCGACGGCTGAACCAGATCACAAAGCCCAACAACAAGATCACGGTGAAGATGTTGATCGCCGCGGCCACCGCAAACTGTCCGCCATATTCACTGGTGGCGTCGAAGAAATAGAAAGCCGCCGTCGACAAGGTCAACGTGGGATAGTTCGCCCGCATGGCGTAAAACAGATAGAACTGATTGAATGTCAGGATGGCGCGGATGATCAACACGGGCGCGAGCACGGGCAGCAGCAGCGGCCACGTCACCGCGCGGAAACGCATCCAGCCTTTGGCGCCATCCACGGCGGCCGCGTCATACACATCCGGCGGGATCATCTTTAGTCCGGCCAGGGAGGCCAACATCATCAATGGCCAACCCATCCACAATGCCGCGATCAACAACACCACGAGCGAGGTCGTGGGATTTTGCTGCCACGGAAACGGCTTGTGCAACCACAAACTGATCCAACCGTTGGTCGGCTCGAAGATGTTGAACCACACAATCGCGCCGACGAATTCGGGGATGGCCCACGGCACGATGAATAACGTGCGCCACAGTCCTTTGAAGCGCACGCCTGCCCGCTGGAGCATGAGCGCCACGCCTACGCCCAACGCGGTCTGCAGGAAGACGGCGCTGACGGTCCATACCACTTCAAACACCACCAGATCGGCCACACCGCCCGTCAATAGATTCAGCAGAAGTTGCGGTCCGGCGTAATGCACCTCGTTGGAGGTGCGTCGCGCGAAGGGATCTACGATGACCGTGACCGGTTTAGCTTGTCCCGTTAGCCCTTCGCCTACGGCGCGCCACACGCCACCGCGCATGCCATCGCGCAGCGATGATGAAGTAAGATCGGTCAGCGACATGGCCAGCTGATAGATCAACGGGAACAACGCGATGAGGCCCAACGCGATCAGGCCGGGCACGAGCCAGGGAAATGCTTGTCGAGTTTCACGCCAGGCATTTTTGATCTGTGGGCACGTGGGGCGTTTCACTCCAACCGATCGGATCCGCTGCACCCAACGGCTGAACGGTTCCCACACCACCGCCCGCCATCCTTCCACTGCCGACAGCGCCAGTGGCGCTGTCAGCATCAAAATGTATTGTGCCCACTTGGTGGGCCAGAAGAGCAGAAAGACAAACACGATGATCAACCACAGGGCAAAGACACGGTGTTTCTGCCACAACCGTTTGAGGCCGAAGATGGCAAAGAGCAAAGTGAATGTGTCGAGTGGGGCCGGGAAAACGTCGGAGTTCCAGGGCACCGATTGAGCGAGCAAGACCAACGGCTCCCAGATCGGGCGGTTGGCTTGCGCTACTTCCGTGGCGGTCGTCGCATAGCGGCCATGATAGCCGAGCGAGTCGCGCAGGCGGTTGATTGGATCAGGCCACAGATACGGATCGGCGAGAAAGAAGACGATCAGCGCGAGGAAGCCCCACAGGATGATCGGCCTGAGCCACTGCACCGCTGACGCATCCGATTGGCCCGGCCTGATTTCCCGGCCCGGCCACGACTCCCACAACCAATGAATCAACACGGCCACGCCCACCATCACATAGGGATACTTCGCTGCGGCGGTGAGGCCCAGCATGATCGCCGACAGCAGTAACCAGAGGTTGAACTTGCCCTTGGATTTCAGATAGAACACGACGACGAGCAGGCTCGTCAAAGCGGGCAGCGCTTCCAACATGACCTGGCTGGTGTACTTGATGGTCCAGGTATGCACGGCGAGGATCAAGCCCGCCAGCGGATTGATCAACGACAGCACCAATACTTCCAGCGTGCCGAAGATCGAGTGAACGGTGCGGACTTTATCGAGATGCGGCTGAGGCAGCTGTCGTGCCGGATCAGCCGAGGTCGGTCGATTGGGAATTTCCGGCGCGGGCGGCAGACCCGCCATGATCAGACCATTGACGAGCTTGGTCAGCGGCGGGTGTTCGGTGCGATAGTTCTCGCGAGTGAAGACCGACCAGTCGCCGTTTTGCAGACCTGTCGCATAGAGCTGTCCGGCGCGCAGATAGTCGTCTTCGTCGTAGTCGATGGGGAGCTTATCCACGGCGTAAAGACGCACGCCTAACGCAACGAGCGTGACGGCCAGCACGGCAATGATGAGAAGCAAACGGTTGGGAGAGGATTTTTGGGACACGGCTTTCTCAGGTTGAATGAGTACGCAGACTCGATCATACGGCCAACGCCGCACGCAACTGTGACGCTAACGCAGATGTTTCTTCGGCGCTTAACTGCAAGAAGCCATGCTTGAGGCTCAATGCTGCCAATTGTTGCTGCTCAAACGGCACGCCGGGCGGCAGCGGCGCCACGTGCCAGTGGACGTGTTTGTTGCCTTGCTGACTGCCCAGAGAAAGAACATACACCCGCTCAGGGCTTACCACCCGCCGCACGGCTTCGGCCACCCGATAGATGATCTGCTGCAGCGCGAGATATTCGTCGAGTGTGAAGTCGCCTGTAACCTGCTCGCGATGGTCGCGTGGTGCGATGAGTACATAGCCGTACAACGGCGGATATTTGTTCAGAAAGACGATGGCGCGCTCGTCTTCGTAGATGATCTCATGGGCATAAGCCGGTTTGCCCGCCACCATCTGGCAGATGAAACAGGGCCGCGTTTGGATGTCGCAGCTGTAAGCTTGGAAATCAAAGGGTTGGTGTTGCGGCATGATCGACCCTCACCTCGGTCCTCTCCCTAGCGGCCAGCCGTCCCGTCGCTAGGGAGAGGGAGAACACGTTACGATTTCTGTAGCTGTACCGCCAGATAACTTTGCGGCGAGAGAGCTGGCAGCGGCATATAGCTTGAAAAGCGCCCCTGCGAGTTGCAGGTGAGCGGCATCAGTGTGCCTTCAGCTTCGCCGTCAGAGCGCAGCATCGGCACGACGTGATATCCGCCAGGCTTGAGCGGCGATGCTTCCGCCGATAATGCATAATCGGTCACCGCCTCTTGGCTCAAGTTGACGAGGATTAGCGCCGCTTCTTCCTGGCTCACCCGCAGCATGGCAAATACCGCCGGATTGTTTGTCTGCACTTCCACGTATTCGCCCACGCGTAGCGCCGCATGCTGATTGCGCAACTGAATCAATTGCCGATAGAGTGCAAGGATTGAATTCGGTTCAGCGCTCTGCGTCTCGACGTTCTTTTTAGGGTAATCGGAATATGGCATACGCCAGGGCGTGCCTGTGGTGAAGCCTGCGTTCTTCTCTGCGCTCCACTGCATGGGCGTGCGAATATCCTCGTCGGGCTTCCTGCCGATCATCCCTAGTTCTTCGCCGTAATAGACGAAGGGCACGCCCGGCCCGGTGAGATAGATCACGGCGGCCAGCTTTGCCCGATCGAGATCGCCGGCGAGTTGCGATACTACGCGATTCTGATCGTGGTTCGTCAGAAATGATCCAAATTGTTGCGGCTTGAAGACGTTCTGGTTGATCTTGAAAGCGCGGGCGATGCCCTCGCTGCGGCGGGCGCGCACCCCGGTCACGATCGCTTGCGCGAGATCGAAATCGAAGGTGAGGTCGAGCTGATCGCCTTGGGCATAGTCGGCGGAAATGGACACCAGGTCCCACACTTCGCCGATGGTCAGGGCGTCCGGCTGGTACTTTTTGTATTCAGGCCGGAAGTTCTGGTACCACTGGTGTGTAGAAGCAGAGTTCTGAACAACCGTTCCCTCTTCGATCAGATACTTGGCCGCGTCGAGGCGCAGCCCAGCGACGCCAATCTCTTGCAGCCAGAAGCGTGTCACATCGTTCAACTGCTTGGTGACTGCGGGCGTGGCATAGTTCAGATCGGGCATGCCTTCCCAGAAATAGCCGTAGTAGTAAGCGCCATTTTCGGCGTGATGCCAATTGGCTTGGCCGGGATCAGCCTCACTCCACACGTACCACTCGCGATAAGGCGATTGCGGATCTTGCGAGGCGACGAACCAAGGATGCTCCCGTGAGGTGTGGTTCAGCACGAAGTCGATGATGATGCGGATATTGCGTTTCTTCGCCTCGGCGAGCAAACGCTTGAAATCATCCAGGGTGCCATAGTCGGGATTGATCGAATAGTAATCTGTGACATCATAGCCATGATACGACGACGCAGGCTGAACGGGCATCAACCACAAGCCGGTGATGCCGAGGTCCTGCAAGTAATCGAGTTTGGAGATAAGGCCGTTGAGATCGCCCAGGCCGTCGCCGGTGCTGTCATAGAAACTGCGGACGAAGATTTCATAGAAGACTGAATCGTTCCACCAGGGATAACCGTCGGTGCCCTGCGGCAGACCGCTGATTGGTGCGCTGGGTTGAACAGGAATTACCGTCGGCTGTGGCACAGCTGTTGGCTGCGACAGCTCGGTGGGGGTGAGAGAGACCGCCGGAGTGAACGGAACAGAGGTTGACGCCGGTGCAGGTGTCGTCGTGCAGGCGGCGAGTAGCGCAATCAAAATAATGGTGAGGAGAATAAAGCGTTTCATGGGTGGGCTTCTCACGAAACAGCCCATGAGGTGAGTCATGGGCTGTAACCAGCGATGAACCTCCCGGAGGTTTCAAACCTCCGGGAGGTTGGAATTATTTCACACTACCCAGCGTCAAGCCGCCGATGATGTACTTTTGCAAAGCCAGGTACACCACAGCGACTGGGGCTGCCACCAACAGCGACATCGCCGCGAAGTTGGACCAGGGAACCTGGCCCGCGTACTGGCCGGTCATGTTCCACAGGGCCATGGACAGAGTGAAGTCCGTGGGGTGTGTCAGGAATTGCCACGACAATGCGAATTCTGTCCAGCCGGTGAGGAAGCCCAGGAAGCCTGTCACGGCTAGCGCGGGAATTGCCAACGGCAGAATGATCTGAAAGAAGACCTGATTGTGCGAAGCACCGTCAATACGGCCCGCTTCTTCCAGATCGCGCGGGATGGTATCCAGATACCCCTTCAAGTTCCAGATGGCGAAGGGCAGCGCACCGGAGATAATGGCAAACCCTACTCCGAGCAGGGAATCGCGCAACGAGGTATTGCCTAAGGGAACCTTGTTCAGCAATACAAACAGGGGCGCGATCGTTCCGATAGCCGGCAGCATCAAAACAGTCAACACCGCTAACATCAAGAAGCGGCGGCCCGGAATATCAAAGCGTGAAAACACATAAGCTGCGCTCACGCCAATCAGCACGGAGAAGAGCGCGATGCCCGCGCCTAACTTGAGCGAGTTGAAAGCCAATTGCGTAAAAGTAACCGGATTGTTCGTCGGTTTGTCCATCACAGCCTGATAGGCTTTAAACGAAGCGCCGGGCGGAATCAGATTCAATTCGGTCGGACGTGAAATGTTGCGCGGGTCCAGCGACAGGCTGACTACCCACAGGATGGGGAATAGCACGATGAAGGCAATGGCCAGCAGCATCGCTTGATAGAGCACTTGCTTGCCTAACGATAGATCGCGCTTCTTGCTGATCCTAACCTGTGCGCCGGTGCGAGCAGGAGTGTGTGTCGTCGCTTGCGTAGCCATCAGGCATCATACCTTTCTGTCGCCTTGGTGATGCGATTGGTCACCAGCGTCAGTCCCAACAACACGAAGAAGATGATGACGCTGAATGCCGCCGCACTGCCGTACAGGCGCTGCTCATTGACCAGGCGATAAGCGGTGGTCACCAGGATTTCCGTCTGGCGCAGCGGGCCGCCACTGGACATCAGATAAATCAAATTGAAGAGATTAAAGGTGGCGACGATGCCGTACACGGCTGCCGGAATCATGGCCGGTCGCAACAAAGGCACGGTGATTTTGAAAAACGATTGGCGGGAGCTGGCCCCATCGATCGAAGCCGCTTCATACAGATCGCCGGGTATGCTCTGCAGTGCACCCGTCGCCACAATGGTCATGAACGGCCAGCCCAGCCAGATGTTGCAGATGAGCAGCGCAAAATAAGAGAGCGGCAGCGGTAGCGGGCCTAACCTGATGATCGGATCAACTTGTTCCATCCAGCGCACGGTCACGGGATCGCCGCCAAACAGGCGGGCAATGGCGCTGAGGGCCTGATTAATTGCGCCATATTGCGAGTCGAACATGTTGCGCCAGACGACGGCAATGACCAATGACGGCAGCACAATCGGCAGAATGTAGATGGCGCGATAGAAACGTTTGAACCACAGACCCTTCACGTTGAGCAGCACCGCGATGAGGACGCCGATGACGACGTGGAAAGGAACGTTGGTGAAGGTCCAGAGCAAATTGAAGGCCAACACGTTCCAGAAATTGAAATTGGCGATGGCGACAGGCAGTTCACCAGTGAAAATTTGGGCGTAGTTCTGAACTCCCACAAATGCCGGTTCAACATATCGGGGACTGTTGGGATTCAAACTGGCGATGCCATAATTGGTCAAAGACATCCACACCTGGTAAAACAGCGGATAAAAGGTGATGATGCCCATGATGATGAAAGCGGGCGCGAGGTACAGCCAGGCCGTGCGGGTTGCGGACGAACGGTTCCATCGGCGGCGAAAGCCGCTGGGCGGAACCAGTCTTTCCTTGGTGATAGCCGCCATTGCAAAACTCCTCTTCGGGGGGATGCGGGAATTATCTAACAAAACTTTGTATTGAGCAAGGAATGTCCGTTGCTGCGACATTCCTTGCTCAAACCTGGACTTACATCAAGAGGACCTGACAAGTCTTTAACGAAATAGACATGTCAGGTTCGTGCGTTGAACTACTTGCCGCTAGCTTTGTTCATGGCTGCGCAGGCTTCGGTCACGGCCGCCGCGGGTTCCAACTGGCCTTCCATGACCTTGGTCACGGCATCACCGAACGGCCCCCACCAGTTGCCGAATTCAACCGTCTGCGGGCGGGGGAAACCTGCCGCCGCAGCCTGAGCGAAAGCGGT
>JAUQXC010000806.1 GCA_030834825.1 Thermoflexales bacterium | reverse complement strand
TGAGAGAGAAGCGCCTAGTTTCTCTTATTGGATGGTTGCCGATGTTAACGCTGGCACTATCTCTATTGAAGTCTGAGGAATCTCGATGATACAAAAGCAAATTGCCATTTATGGCAAAGGTGGAATTGGTAAATCGACCGTCTCGAGTAATGTGGCTGCCGCGATGGCCTCCTTGGGCAGGCGCGTCATGTTGGTGGGCTGTGACCCTAAGCAGGACAGTACCATGGCGCTGGCAGGTGGTCGAATCCTGCCGTCTGTGTTGGAGCGCATGAGTGAGCACGGCGAAGCGAACGTTCATCTGGAGGATGTTTGTTTCGAAGGGCCACATGGCATGATCTTGGTGGAGTCGGGCGGCCCCGAACCCGGTGTGGGCTGCGCCGGCCGTGGTGTGATCACGGCCTTTGAGATCTTGGACAAGCTCAAGGCCTTTGAACAGTTCGGAATTGAAATTGTTATTTACGATGTGCTCGGCGATGTGGTCTGCGGCGGTTTTGCCATGCCCTTGCGCCGCGGGTACGCGAAGGAAGTCTACCTGGTGACTTCAGGCGAGATGCTGGCACTTTATGCTGCCAACAATATCTGCAAAGCCATCAACCGCTTTGCCCGCGGCTCCAACGTGCACGTCGGAGTTGGGGGGCTGATCCTTAACTCTCGGAATGTTTTGTATGAAGCCGAGCAGGTGGATCATCTGGCCCGGCTGCTGGGCGTGCAAGTCGCGGCGCATGTGCCACGGGACCCGATAGTGCAACAGTGCGAGATGGGCAAGCAGACGGTAGTAACAGGCGCGCCGGATTCTCCTATGGCTAAAGTGTTTACAGAACTGGCTCGCTTTATGCTTGAGAATAAGGCTCTCGCCATCCCCAATGCGCTAGACCGAGATCAAATTGCCGATCTATCCACCGAGTTTCAAGAAGCTTTTGACATGAGCACACTGCGAGTCAGCGTGTAATATCCCAGGCTAAAGAATTTGCCGTAATTTCACGTGCCCCTCGCGGAAGCAAAATAAGCATTAGGAGAAATCAGCATGGATACCTTTGAAGGGCTGAAGAAGATTATGTGGCAGGTGGCCGGAATTGATCCTTCGGTTGTGAAACTGGAAAGCCAGTACCGGATCGATTTAGGCCTCGACTCGGCTGACTTGATCGAGTTGCTGTTGTCGATTGAAAAGACCTTTGGTGTACGAATAGAGGAAGAGGAAACCGAACCTGTCAAGACGATGGCCCAATTCGTGGAGCTCATCGAGACCCGGCTGAATCGGGAAAAGGTCATGCCGGCTTAGCGCAAATTCTTAAGTGATTTAAGCCGGATAGCCTTAAGTATCCGGTGGCTGCCTTCCACTCGGTGTGTCTTCGCTTCGTGACTAAGATCTGAGCGAAATGTTGCCGAGTCGATGCCAGGCGATCTGTCTCGGCTGTGCACTGAATATCGACCGAAAGTCCGATAGCTTTTCAAGATGAGGTCGGGGGACGTAACCTAGATCGGGAACTGCTGGGGCGCAGTAGCTGCTGTTCGTACCGAAGGAGTCACGATGGAGCACAGGGTCGTTGTCACAGGCATAGGTGCGGTAACTCCCATCGGCCTGGATGTGCAAAGCTTTTGGGAAGCCAGTTGCGCAGGTCGGTGTAATACGCAACTTATCGACAGCTTCGATACAACTCAGTTCAACTCCAGGATTGCTGCCGCGGTTAAGGATTTTGATCCCTTATGCTTCGTCACCCGGCGTGAAGCCCTGCATCTCGATCGCTGCACATTGCTGGCTGTGGGTGCGGCAACCGAGGCTCTGGCGAATAGTGGGCTTAATGGGCACGACAACTGGCGTGAACGAGCCGGTGTGGTGATCGGCTGTGGGGTCGGCGGGGTGGCCTCGTTGAGTGAGCAGATGGAAGTTTTGCGTACATCACCTCCTCGCTTCGTAAATCCTTTTCTGATGCCGATGATGCTGAATAACTCGCCATGCGGTTTTTTAGGCATTCACTTCCGACTCAAAGGACCTAGCAGCTGTACCACGACGGCCTGTGCAAGCGGGGCCAGCGCGCTCGCCGTGGCTTGTAATCTCATTCGGACCGATCAGGCAACGGTGGTGTTAGCGGGTGGCACCGAGGCCGCCATTACCCCCATTATTTTGGCAGCCTTTGATTCTTTGAAGGCACTGGCCACTGGTTGGAATCATCAACCACAAGCCGCTTCGCGACCGTTCGACAAGGGCCGGGCAGGGTTTGTTCTGGCTGAAGGCGCTGGCGTGCTGGTGCTAGAAGAGCGACGGCATGCGTTGGATCGGGGAGCGTCTATTCTGGCTGAGATAGTGGGTTGGGGTGAAACGACAGATGCCCATCATATGTTTGCGCCGGCGCCTCAGGGCCAGGGCATCGCCCAGGCGATGCGGCTGGCCATTGAGCGCGCCCGCTTAGATCCCGGAGCGGTCGATTACGTGAACGCACATGCTACGTCCACGCCGTTGGGCGATGAGTTTGAGGCGTGCGCGATCCGGGATGTGTTTGGCGCTCGATTTTCGAAAGTGCCCGTGAATGCAATCAAATCATTGATTGGGCACACATTGGGTGCGGCCGGTGCACTGGCTGCCATTAGCGCGATACTTTCCCTACAACACGGCTGCATTCCCGCTACGATGAATCTATCCGACCCAGATCCAGCCTGTGAACTCAATCATGTGGTTAGTGAACCCTGTCGTGCTGGCTTGAACACGGCCTTGGTCAACTCTGCAGGCTTCGGTGGGCATAACGTTTCAATTCTGTATATGTCCCCGCAAGCTTCGCCGAATTAGGAATGAGCATCGCTATGCCCCACACTAAAGATTCTAAGGAACATCCTTGCTTTAATGTGCTTGCAGCTCGCCAGTTTGGCCGGATCCACTTGCCGATTGCAGCCGCCTGTAACATTCACTGCCGGTATTGCGCGCCGTTCACACCGTGCGCGAATGAGAATCATCCTGGGGCAGCCTATCGTGTCTACAGTCCAGAACAGGCTTTGGTTGCAGTGGAGCAGGCCCTAGCTCAATATGAT
>JAUQXC010000805.1 GCA_030834825.1 Thermoflexales bacterium | reverse complement strand
CGGAAGTGCAAGAGGCTCGGCAGAATTTTGAGACAGCCCGCAAAATCTTTTTAGCCTCCGGGGCGCAGGGGTATGCAGCGGATGCGCTGGCGGGGCTGGCACGCTGCGCCCTGGCAGCGCACGATCTGGAAGCCGCACGCCAACATGGGGCAGAACTGTGGGATTACTTGCAACGGCATGGCACCCAAGGCATGGAATTTCCACTACGTGCTTATTTGACTTGCGTGGAAACCTTTTCCGCTTTGAACGAACAGGATCAGGCGCGCCAGGCCATCGAAACCGGCCATCACGAACTGATGACCCGGAGCCACAAGATCAGTCGAGGAGAATGGGAACGATCGTTTTTGTTCAATATCCCGGAACATCACGCCTTAATTGATTTATGGGAACAAATCGCGCGTTAAGTGCGCGAAGCTTAATCCATCACATCTATCAGGAGGAATGATGAGCAAGCAGCTTGCAACGTTGTCCGGTGTTACCGTCGAATGGGACGATGCCAAACATGCCAAGATTCGTGTAGCAGGAGGCCCGCTCGATAACGCGAAGTTGATGTACAGCAAGAACAATGACGATGAATTCACGCCGGCCCGGGTGATCATAAATCTGAAGTTGGATCTGGGCGACAGTGCCAAGGCCGAGGTGGCGCTGGATGATGTCCACCTGAAGATTCCTTATGAAGGTGAGAAACCAACGGTGGGCTGGTGGAACAACGCGAAATGGGTGACTTTCAAACAAGTCACGTACGCCAACAACGTTGCGGATATCACTTTGCCTTCACCCTGGCCAACAGACCCGCCCATCGGGCTAATCCCATAGTGAGAGTCTACGATCCCGTCGAGGCGTAGTGTCTCACGCCGCGTCGCCACAGGGCCACCCCCAGGGCGAACATCAGCATGCCGCTGAACGGCGCCATAAATGCCAGCAACCCGATCGGGCCACTCGTCCGATCGGGTTTATTGAGCAGCCACAGCGTGGGAAAGTAGTTGATGAACGCCATCGGGATCACAAAGGTGAAGAACGATCGGAGGAACTCGCCGTAGATCGTCAGAGGATACTGAGTCAGGAACTGACCGCCATACGTCGCCATATTCATCACTTCCAGCGAATCGACGGTCCAGAAGGAAAGGCCGGAGCCAAAGATGAAAAGCCCGGAGAAGAAGCAGACGCCGCTTACCAGCGTGACGATCATGTAAGTGATTTGGAGCGGCGTCCACGTTCGATCGAGCGCCAGCAGCGCCCAGCCCAACACGATGGCCCCCTGCCCGATGCGGCCCAGCCGTTTCAACGTAAACTGCGACGAGAGCACCTGGACAAATAGATTGACGGGCCGAATTAATACCCGATCGAATTCGCCCAGTCGTACCATGTTCGGCCCGAAGTAGGCGTAATCGAAACCGGCGATCACCATGTCGGCCAGGCCAAACGCCACGCTTGACAGCCCATACAGCAAACCGATCTCCGGCAACGTCCAGCCACCCAACGTCGGCAGTCGCGCGAAGAAAATAAGCACCACCACAAAATCCAGCACGTTGCCTGCAAATTGAGCGATGGCCTCCAGGATAAACGACGTGCGATACTGCATCTGCGCGCGCACCTGTGCGCCGATGAGCTTGCGGTAAAGACGCCAGTTAAAAGCGACCTCGGACCAAGCGCTGTGAAATATGGATTGTAGCGCTGCGCTAGACTCAGTCTTCATCCCTCCGCCCTCATCCTTTCACTACCCTCCCTGAATCGTCAACTTGCGTCGTCCCGCATACGCCGCCAAACGGCCCAGCGCCATCAGCACGATCAGCCAGCCGGCTTGTAATCCAATCAGCCCCCACGCTTCGACACCCGTGGCGCGGCCCAGATAAATATCGACGGGTGTGTTGAGCATCCCTGGGAACGGCGTCAGATAACACAACGTCTGGAGCCAACCCGGCATGAAAGCCAGCGGGATCATGAACCCGGTCGGCAGCAAAATCCCCAGTGAAGCGATGCGCATCCAGCCCACTGCATCGGTCGTCCAAAAACCGATGGCGCTGGCCAGGAAACGCCAACTGAAACTGAGCAGCAGCGCCAACAAAGTGCTGATTGCCAGCCAGACCCATTGTCCCAGCGAGGAAGGCACCGTAGCGCCGAAGAACACGATAAAAACCAGCATTCCCAGTGCGCCGCGTGTGAATAGTTGAAACAAACTGCGGCCCAGGTCTTGCGCCAGCCAGAAGTTGTAGTAATCATACGGGCGTGCCAGATCAGAAGCGACCTCACCGCTCTTGATCGATTTGATCATGTCATACCAGCCCCATAAAGACACGGCCCCGATAAAGGCCTGCGTCATGCCCGTATAGGTGATCGCGTCCCGCACGGAATAGTTCGGCACGCTGTTGGTCTGCGCGTTGTACACCGCGATCAAGATCGACGCGCGCAGCACCCCAAAGAACATATTGGTGATCAATCCCGCCAGCGCCGCCGTGCGATAAGCCACCTGGCGCTGGAAAGACTTCTTGGCGAGTTCAAGATAGAGACGCATAAGCAATTAACCATTTTCAATGAATAATCCAAATCGCCTCAGTGCCTAAGGCTAGAGTGGCAGTGGTCATTTGTCCTGGTCTTATCCTTTAATAACCGCCACGGGTTTTAAGCGCGCCACCAACCGTGCGATGCCCGCGCCGGCTACCGTTTCGACCACCGCATCGACGTCCTTGTAAGCCTGTGGAGCTTCCTCCGCCAGACCTGGCAGCGATCCGGCGCGCACGTGAATGCCACCGGCTTCCAGTTCTTGTCGCAAGGTTTCACCCTGCACCTCGCGCTTGGCTTGATGGCGGCTCATCACGCGACCCGCACCATGACAACTCGATCCGAACGAGCGTTGCATGCTCGCTTCCGTTCCGGCCAGCACCCACGACGCCGTGCCCATGCTGCCCGGCACCAACACCGGCTGCCCCATCGCTCGGTATTCTTCCGGCAGTTCCAGCGCGCCCGGCCCAAAGGCGCGTGTGGCTCCCTTGCGATGCACGCACACCTTCATTGGCACACCATCGATCTCATGTGTTTCGATCTTGCCCATATTGTGCGTAATGTCGTAGACTTGATGCAAGTGCCAATTCTTGAGCTTGCCTGCCAGCACCGTCTCAAACGCCTGACGTGCTGCATGGGCCAAAATCTGCCGATTGGCGAACGCGAAGTTCGCCGCGCACCGCATTGCCGCCAGATAACTCTGTCCTTCCGGCGAATTCAACGGCGCGCACACCAGCTCTCGATCGGGCAAGCTGATCCCATAGCGCTTCACCGCGCCTTGAAATTCCTGCACATAGTCCGTACAGATCTGATGACCAAAGCCGCGCGATCCGCAATGGATCTGCACCACCAGACAACCCTCCTGCAGTCCCATCACTTGGGCGGCGTCCTCAGCAAACACTCGATCGACTACGTCCACCTCGATGAAGTGATTGCCCGCGCCCAGCGTGCCCAGCTGCGAGCGGCCGCGTTCCTTGGCGCGCTTGCTCACCTGCGTCGCAACAGCGCCTTCCAGGCAACCGCGCTCCTCCGTGCGGCGCAGGTCCTGCTCTGTCGCATAGCCTTGCTGCTGCGCCCACCTCGAACCACGCTCGCACACCCGATTCAGTTCGGACTCGCTCAAACGCACCGCCCCTTCCGAACCGACGCCACTGGGACAGTGCTGATTCAGCGCGGTAGCCAGCTCATCAAGCTGATCCTTGACTGCATCATACTCGATCGCGGATCCCAGCAAACGCACGCCGCAATTCGACACAACAAATGATCGTGCAACAAAATTGTGATCGGCATGATCGACTGTGAAGTCATAGACCAGGCCCTCGTAGCGAAGCGGCACACTGCTCACGATGCGGTCCCATACCATGCCACTGTCTCCCAATCCTGCCGTCGCCTCACCTCGAAATTCCTCCAAGGTGGGAAAATCATCGCCGATGCGCGGCGTTGTACGGCGTCCGCCATACAGTGATCGTTCGATAAAGCGTACGTTGGCTGTGACGCCGGTCAGCTGGGCGACAATGGCACTTGTTGTTGCGCCACTTTCAGCTAAAGCCACGGCCCGCTCAGCAATGCTCTCGCGTGCCACGATCCATTGACGCTTGTGCGCCAGATACTGCACGGCCACGGCCGCCGCCGCCTGGCGTTTGCGGTTATACACGAATCCGATCGTGCTCCACAGCCGATCGAGATTTTCAGGATCGGCCTGCACCACCAAGCGCAACCGAATGGAACGGCGGCCGTCGGCATTGACTTGTTCGGGGCGGGAGCCGATTGGACGAGTGGCGATGCCGAAATCGTTCAGCCAAGCGGCAACGTCACGCAGAAAGCGTCGCCCGCTTGCCTCATACCCTTCATGCTTATTCATCGAGAGCGTTGGTGCGGCACAGTTGTGTCCGTGCCCACTGACGGTACCGGGCACGCTCAGCTCGGCGCCAAAGAACGCGGCCAGAAACAGACGCTTGTGCCACAACGGCGCCACCTGCAACCACGGAGGCAACGTGTAATCTTGCTTCGCCTTGTTGCCGATCGGTGCGCCCAGATACGCCAGTAAGGCAGCCAGGGCTGTGCTGTTCACGGTAACCCAATGCTCGGTACGCTCAAACTCGTACGCACCATACATGGTACGAATCCGATGCGTGCGCGCCTGTGACCAGATGCGGCTGGGCTTGAAGCTGATCTGTAACAGGTCTTGGCGAATATCTTCCAAATCTTCCGACTGACCGTAGAAAGCGACCACACCTTTGCCGTCACGCGAAGCGAAGCGCACTGTACCATCGCCGAAGACAAAGCCCAACAGTTTGCACAGATAAGGAACGGCTACGGAATCATGGCGCAGTGGCAGCAAGCCGCGGCGTCGCAAGTGATTGACGATCTGCTCTACCGCATTTCCTTGGTCAGTCTTGCCCAGTTGTTTCAAGAAAATGCGGAAGTCGGCTTCGCTCACCAGGATCGCGTCGGGCGGCGCGACGTACGCAACTCCCCTGAACGGATAAATCGCAACACGATCACCTACGCGTAAGCGACCCACCGGGATCATGCCGTCCGGCGTCCAAAAGGGATGATCTACAGTGGCGACAATGTCGCGGCCGGTTTCGGTGGTTACGTGTAACACCGGCGCGCGTGGCAGTTGTCGAAACCAGCAGATCGACTGTGTCGTATCTGCACGCTGCCGCGCAAAGCTGAAACACGCCAGCGACTCAGTTTGTCGGTTTTCTACGATCTCATCAAGACGGCGTGTGTAACCGTGCTCGTGTAGAATCGGCGTTTCTCCGGCCAGACAGTTGATATCATAGCCAATTGCGCCAGGCGAGATCACACCGTCGGGATAACGGGTGGCCGCCACGCCGCCAATCGGGAAACCGTAGCCCTGATGCATGTCCGGCATGACAATCACGTTGCCCACCAGTCCCGGCAGGGTGGCCGCGTTGATCGCTTGCTCGATCGACTTGTCATCGAAGGCGGCTTCCAACAGTTCCCGTGTAGCAAACAAGCGCACCGGCACGCGCATGTCACTGCGCGTCTTTTGAGGAATCTCCCACTCGTAATCGCTGATCTGCTTGAGGACGTTGAGACTGACCACGCTCCACCTCCCTGTGGCACACAGTGTTGATCGACGCCGCGAATGGCTAGCTCGCGCTACACATCAAATACGATCGTTGCTTCCAGGCCGCGTTCAGTCTCGCGCACAGTCAGATCGTGATAGGTAACAGCCTTGATCTCTTTGGCGATCGATTCCAGAGGCGCACCCTCCACCTCGGCCGTCAACCGTTCACCTTCATAGGTCAGATCGAAGCGATCAAAGCCCACGTCGTCACGCTGCGTGAAATACAATAGTTCGGACAAGAACGTGACCAACAGCGTTTCTCGATCGGGTGCGGCCATTTCAAAACGATAGGCTTCACGCGGCTGGGTCTGCAACCGGGCGTGCATCAGCGCATACATGCCACGCGCGCCTTGCTGCAACAAACCGCCGAGATCGGGTGCCCACACCGTCAACGCCCAATCGGCGGTATGCGCGCGTTCCTGATACCCGGCAGAAGGTTGCATGACTATGGCCCCTGATCCTGAAATGTGCTAGACTGTTATCATTATAACGCGCTCAGCTCGATTTAAGGAACAACCTACGGAGCAGTTATGAGCGATACCTCACCCTTACGTTCCGAATTGGAGCAGCAGCTGGCGCTGGCTTATGCGCTGCGCGATAACACCGCCTCGCTGGGGGACTCGTTCGATCCGGATGCAGTCCTGAAGCAAATCTTGATTAACATCGGCTGGGTCGTGCCGCATGACGCTGCGGTAGTCATCTTAATCGAGCACGACCTGGCGCACATCGCTTGCGAAACGGGTTATCGCGAGCGAGGCTGGGGGGACTGGACTAAGTCGATTCGTGTGCCGGTGACCCAGGTGGCTAGTTTCCAGCACATGGTCGAGACTGGCCGGCCCGTGCACGTCGCTGACGCTTCCGCCAATCCATTGTGGACCGCCGCAAGCACAATTCCCTGGCAGCGTTCATACGCAGCCGCGCCTATCCGCTTGAGAGATCAAACGATCGGCTTTCTGATCCTCGATAGTGAAACTCCCGATTTCTTCACTGCTTTACATCTGGACACCTTACAGGCTTTTGCCAATCAGGTCGCCGTTGTTATCCATAGTGCACGCCTTCTGAAAGAGACGCAGCAACGACTCGTGGCCCAGACCGCCCTGTTGAATGCCAGCAGCGCCATTTCATCCACGCTCGATCTACCGACCGTGGTAGAACGCTGTGCCGCGCAGTTATGCCACGCCATTGATGCGACCAGTGCCTATATCTGTTATTGGAATCAAGAAAACGACACAACCCTTGTCGTCGCCGAATACTACGGCCCGCATGCTTCAGTTCAGGAACGTGTGCCCGATCCCGACGCTGGCAAACCCGACACGACCGATGAAACAACATGGCTTATGCACAAGCAAGCACTGGTGCGGCACATTGACGACCCAGCCATGCCTGACAGCACGCGGCAACATATGCGCCAGTTCGGCGTGAAATCCATCTTATCCATTCCCCTTCTGGCGAAGAATCAAACCTTCGGTTACGCCGCCTTGTGGGAAACGCGCCACCGGCGCGAGTTCACCGCTGAAGAAATTCAACTGTGTCTGGGCATCGCGCAGCAAACGGCGATTGCGTTTGACAACGCGCAACTGTTTGAAACGGCCCGCCGCCAGCTCGCCCTGGCGCGTATGCTGCAAGCTGTCGGCGCACTCTTAACAGCCGAGATGAGTCTGAGCGACGTGTTCGAACGCATCTTCGATCTGCTCTCCGAAGTGATTCGCTCCGATTGCGTGGCGCTTGAGCTCCTCGACGAACACCAGCAGGTTTATCTGGCCGCTCAGCGCGGCTTTCCCGATCCCGACTTGGCCCGGCGCACGACGCGCAAGATAACCGGCC
>JAUQXC010000804.1 GCA_030834825.1 Thermoflexales bacterium | reverse complement strand
GATCGTGCACATCAAATCCGCTGGCTGCAAGCATGGTCGCCACCAGGTTCTTGCCGATCTCGTGAATGTCGCCCTTCACCGTGCCCAGGACGACTTTGCCCAGGACTTGCCGCTGCACGCCGCGTTTTTGCATCTCCGGCTCCAGCACGCCCACGGCGGCTTTCAGCGCCTCAGCGGCCAGCATCAAATCGGGCAGGAACATCTCGCCCGCACCGAATTGATCCCCCACGTAATTGATGCCGGGCACGTACCCGTCGTTGATGGCGGCCAGCGGATCGAGCCCCTGGGCGAGGACCTGGCGGGCCAGTTCCGCCGCCTGCTCCTCATCGCCGTCAATGATGCTCTGCTTCATGGCCTTGAATAATTCTTGTGACATGAGGTCTCCGTGCAGTGAGTATGAGAGTGCGCTAGTTCAATAGTGCGGTAGTGCAATAGTCTGGTAGCCTGATGGTTCGCAGACGCGATACGTGATACGTGATAGTAGCATAGTGGAAAAACAGCGCCGCTGCCCAGTGCCGGATGTCATCTGCCTGCTAGACGACTTTCCTAGTCTTTCACTATGCGGCCATAATTTTCACAATATGAACCGGCGGAGGCAAGAAAAAAGATGAGGCGCCTAGCCTCGTCGCTACTCGCCCGCAAACCGCTTGCGCAGGATGCGCTTCTTCTCGATGGCTTTCACCAGGCGCGCGTGACGTTCACGCGTGAGGGGGTAAAAGGCACACAGGACGATGCCGGCCACAAAGATCGCTGCCGGCAGTAGCCCCGCCAAGAACCGGATGGCGCCAATGGCAGACGCCGGCTGCACGACGGAGCCAGCCTCTATGGCTTGCACGTAGCCGGTCGCCGCCAGGAGCGATCCGGTCAGGGCAATCGTCGCCGCTCCGATCAGTTTCTGAATCAAGGTAACGACGCTGTAGTACGCGGCCTCCTGCCGATTCGATGAGCGCAGCTCATCCCACTCGATTGTATCCGGCAGCATTGCCAGCGGAATAGCATGAGCGGCCGAAATGCCGATGCCCGCCAGGATCGCCAGGATCACAATCAGCGCCGGTTGGCCGGGCGCGGTGAAACTCAGCACCACCAGCACCCCGGCCAAAAAGGCGATGCCCACTTGATAGGCGCGATTCTTATTCCACCGGTGTGAGACCCACACCCACAGCGGCAGCGCTACCACCGCCGTGCCAAAGAGCAGGCCAAACACCACATTCACGTCGTCGTTCGACAAGCCGAAGTAATCACGCAGCAAGAACACCAGCACGAACTGGACCAGATCGATTGGAATCCACGTCAACAAATAAATGCCCACGGCCACGAGGAAAGCCTTATTGCCGGCAGCGATGCGAAATGATTGGCGCAGCGGCGGCCTGGGCAGCAGTTGATATTCGGGATTTTCGCGCACGGCGAAGACCGTGATATAGATCGGGAAGATGCCGAAGAGGCCGAGAAGGATCGCCATCGCCGTGTAAGCCGATCGGAGATCCGCCACAGTCGGATTTGATCCGGCGAGGGCATCCACGATCGCCAACGGAGCCACTGCGCCGATCAGACCAAATCCGATCGAGAAGGCCATGCGATACGAATGCAGCGAGGTGCGTTCATCGTACGTAGGCGCAATTTCCGGCGTCAGCGCGATGTAGGGCACGTTGGTCAGCGTGAACAACGTATCGAAGAGGATGTACATCGCGGTGTAGTAGATCAACAACGGGGTTTGTTGATCCAGAGGCGGCACGAGCCACATCAACACAAACGCGATCCCCAACGGGATCGCGCCGAACAACAAGTAGGGCCGTCGGCGTCCCCAGCGACTGCGCGTCCGATCGCTGAGTGTGCCGATGAAAATGTCGTTGAACGCATCCCACACGCGCCCAATGCCGATCGAGATACCGGCTGCCGCCGGATCAAGCCCGACGACGTTGAGCAGGAAATACAGGTATAGCAACGCCAGCGCGGTCGAGGTCAGCGAGAAGCCGCTATCGCCCGCACCGTAAGCCAGCTTACGCCAGAAGGGCAACGGATTCACAGCGGATAAACGGATGCTCGATTGGCGATCATTCATGCGCTTGGCCGTTGCTTGACACACTGCACGCGAAGTCCCACCAGCCGAGCCAGCGCAGGTTGATGTTTGCTGGATGGATGAACTGCGTCTCGATCAATCACGTGGTTCACAACAGCAATTCGCCGCGCAGTACGGTGACCGCGCTGCCGCCCACCTTCACGGTTTCGATATCAGCGCGCGGGCCGACGACTTCCACTTTCGCTTGCCCGGGACGCTGCAGCCAGTGCCCCTGCTCGGCAATGAAGGTCGGTCGATCGATCAGGCCGTGATGCCACAGATACGCGCCCATGCCGCCGGTGGCCGATCCCGTGAAAGGGTCCTCCAGTAGGTCGGGCGGCGTGACGAAGTGGCGCGCAAAAGTAGCGCCCTGCTCCGTCACACCCTGCAGGCAGAAGAGATGCGCGCTGAAGAAATCACCGCGTGCCCGCAGTGACAGGTAGAGCGCCGTGTTGAGGCTGGACCGGCGCAGCACCTCCAAATCGCGCACAGGGATCATCAACTGCGGTGTGCCGGTGCTGACCGTCTGTAACGGCGCGTCGGGCAGCACGTCCTTAACGGTGAAGCCAAACACAGGCAGCACTTCTTCCGGCGTGTACGTGCGCAGAAACTGTGGCTTCTTCTGCGACATGACAATCTGCTTGACCACACCTTGTTGCGACTCGATGTCCACGCGAATTGGCCCGACACGCAATTCCAACGAGAGGGTGGTGAGATCACTCGTCAACTTCAGGCGGCCGGAATCGATCAGGGCGAACACCGTCGCAATGGTGGGATGCCCGGCCAGCGGAATCTCTTCGGCTGGCGTGAAGTAACGCGCTCCGAAGTCGGCCACTTCCGACTTCACAACGAACGACGTTTCGGACAGGTTCATCTCGCGCGCAATGGCGAGGCGTGTTTCATCATTCAGATCGTCGGCGTCAAAAATGATGGCGCAGGGGTTGCCGCCCAAGCGCGTCGCGGTGAACGCGTCGATTTGCATGAAAGGATAAGTGTGGGACATGGCTTACCCGCGCGGTCGCTGGTTATAGTTCGCGGCTTGAAAGTTGAGGATCAACGCCGCGATCGCGCCAGGCACCCAGCCGGCCAGCGTCAACAACAGCACAATCACGATCGTGCCGCAGCCGCGATCAATCACGGCCAGCGGTGGAAAGATGATGCACAACAGCGCACGTCCACAACCCATGAGATTGCCTCCTTTAGGCCTGACACTTCACACACACCCTGCGCTGACATCGAACCTGGCGAGGGCCGTGAACCCTTCGCCGGGAACCGGGGGTTTATGTGATCAACTCGGCCGGAAGATGCTCCAACCGATTAGCATACGCCAGCCCCATACCCTCTGGCTCAAAGTTGAAACGGGTGATGCCGGTATTGTTGAGGCTGAACCAGAAGCCGTTGTCGGCCTGCCAGCCCAACAGTTCGGCCAGCATGAAATTGTAGAAGCCGCCATGGCTGACCACCGCCACCCGATCGTCACTGCCGCCATGTCGTTCGAGCAAGTCATACACAAAGCGCCGCGCGCGCCGGGCTTGCAAATCGACGGATTCATGCGAGCGATTCCACCAGCCACTCTCGGTGAGTGTGAGCGGCAGTTCCACGTGAGGGAAGCGGGCCGCCAGTTCTGCCGGGCATTTACCGGGTTGGCCGATATGTGCGCCGGTTTCACTGTCGATGATGAAGATGCCCCCCACCTCGTGCAGATCCTCCCACACCAGCAGCGGCAGATTTAACGCGGCCGCGACATAGGAAGCGGTATCCAGCGCGCGTACCATCAAACTGGAGTACAGATGCGTCAGGCCAAAGCCGCCTCGGTTGATGAAGTCGCGGCTTGGCGCTGCGCCGTTGGTGCACGCCAGATGTTCAGCCAGCCGCTGCGCCTGTTGATGTCCCCGCTCAGTCAATTCTGGATCACAATCGCGGCCATCCCACGAACCTGTCTCTTCATACCGTTGGTTGTTCGCCGATTGAGCATGTCGAATGAAATATAACTGCATGTTAAACTTCCCCCCGGACCATCTCGATCAAACGACCCAGGATTTTTTCGCCGTCTGCGCGCAGGCCGTTGTGTTCATATTCGCTGGTGACCCACACCTGGATGCCCTTGATCTGCGCGGCAGTTTCCTCAGACAACAGTCGATCGACGTACATATCGTTGTAATACAGCGCCGCCGCCGTGGGCACCGTGTTCTGTTGTAAGACTCCCCGATCATACAGCTGCGGCCAGCCGTCGAACTGCGCCAGCAGATGCGCGGCTGCTTTCAACGGCCGCAACGTCTGATACTGGTCGAACATCCATGGGTAGACCATCTCGCCCGCGAACAGCACTGGCCGATCGGATGTAACGGCGAATTCGGGGAACTCGGTCCGAATGCGCTCTGCCGACCAGCAGCTGGCCAGCCCTTCGCAGTAGAGCGGCTCGTGCAGCAGGGCGTAGATCGGATTCGTATCGAAGTGCAGCGCGTTCTCCACGCCGCGCAGGAAGGTGTAACTGATCTCCTGACCGTCTGCGCCGTCGACGAAGGCTTCTTCCAGCAGGTAATGTACCAACTCGAAGCCATCACTCAGGCCGAAGGAAGCCCCCAGTTGTTGAAAGCGCTGGGGCGTTAACGGATCGCCGCAGGGCAGGCACACTTCATGCTTCAGCAAATAAGTGACGACGTCGCGCACCCGCTCAACATCGTCCGGATAGCGCTCGAAGTATAAACGGTTCTTCTCGCGCACGCGCGGATAGGTGGCGCGATACACGTCGTCGGGATGATGATCGATCGGCGGGAGACCGCCTGTCATGAACGCTTCACGCAGACCTGCCGGTGCGATCGAGAGATACGTGGTGACACAAAAACCGCCGAAGCTCTGACCCAGCACGCTCCAACGATCGATCTTCAGCTCCTGCCGAATCCACTCGGCATCCCGCACGATATTGTCTGCCCGGAACAACTTCAAATAGTCGGCCTGCGCCTGCGGTGCTTGAAAGCGCGCCAGGGATTGATAGCTGATCGGCGTACTGCGCCCCGTGCCGCGCTGATCGAACAGCAGCACCCGATAGTCCTGCGTGGCCCGCTTGAGCCAGCCGGGCGTATCCGGATCGATCGGGCGGGGTGCGCCGAAACCAGGCCCGCCTTGCAAGAAGACCAACCAGGGTAAATGAGCGGCCGCTTTGCCCACGCTCACAACTTCACGCGCAAACAGAGTAAGACGTGCGCCGTCAGGCTGTGAATAATCGAGGGGGACCTGGAATTCGTGATCGGTGAGCACCAGACCGGGGAGACGGTGGGTGATGGACATGTTTGATCCTGGATTTACGCATCCTCCCGGAGGCTTCGCGAAGCCTCCGGGAAGGCGGTTACACAACGACTACTTTTGTCCCCTCGCCGCGCTTGACCATGATCTGATGTTGATCGTATGGTACGGCGGGGGCGGTCCAGCGAAAGACAAACTGGGCCGCATCGTTGAGCACGTTGACGCAGCCGTGACTGCGCGGGCGACCATAGTCGTTGTGCCAGTAGGTGCCGTGCACGGCGATGGCCGATCGGGTGAAGTACGTGGGGAAAGAGACGCCGGGCAGATTGTAGTAGTCATCGCCCGTGCCGCCGATCATGTAAGAAGTATGGCTCTTGCGCAGCACTTCATACTCGCCCCGGGGTGTACGATTGCTGCCATAGCCGGTGGCCGTGCGCGCAGAAAAGACCGGCGTTTCGCCCTCAAAACACGTTATCTCTTGTTTGACCACATCCACTATGATCTGCTTATCAGTGCGATCGGAAGCCAGCGGCGACAACGCTTCTGGCGACAAATAACGTAGGGAGGTCGCCAGCACGTAAGGACCGGGGCTGTAGGCGATGCCATCCTGCAAGCGATACCACCATTGACCGGCTTCATCCTGCATGGCGTCCACCGCACGATAGACCGACCCGTAATAGATCTTGCGCGAGACGCGCGGTGCGTTGGGCTTTAACCGCGTTTCGGCGATGGGCACACTGACCTGTACCCAGATGCCTGGCGGCACAATGGGTGCGGGGCCGCCCGACGGTTGATCCTCAACCGGCTGCACAAAGGCGCTGTGAATGAACCCGCCCACGGTCTGATACCAGATAGGATTGCTGGGCCAGGGCGCTTCGCCGACGACGGTCCCCAACAGCGGGATGATTTCGTCGTAGGCCTTGTTCACGACGATTTTACCCTTCACCTTCGCTTCATCCCGCACCGGCTGTCGCCACGTGGTGATGCGGCCCAGTGACGTGGGCGGCGGACCACTGACCAGTTCCTCTTCTTCTTCGTCAGGGCGCGGTACGGCCATGCCGAGCAAGGCAATGCTGCTGAACTTCAAGAAATCACGGCGATTTAGGTTTCCCATTTTGTCTCCACACCACTAAAAAGATATGGCGCCTGCTTACGAATATTGTAACACCTCAATATCTTCCACGTCACTCCACCAACTGGTCACCGGGAGAATCAAGGCCGAGGGATGCGCGGCATCGTGATAGATCAGCTGCTCGGCTCCTTGCCAGCCCGTGGCTGTCGCCAACGATTCGCCGGTGCCCAGATTACGACTCCAGCGCGGATGGCCGCCACTGCACACGTGCAGCCGCAGACGATGGCCGCGGCGGAAGCAGTTGGCCGTAGGCCACAACTCGATCGTGATCTTCAGCGATCCGTCGGGCTGTGGTTCGCCGCAGCCCGGTTCGAGCCGGATGAAACCGTCGCACAAATTGATCGAACGGCCATCAGACTGAACATCACACAGCCGCGCCACAAAATCGGTGTGCGCGTTGCTCGATCGGACATACAGCTCCGCGCGCGGCACCCCCATCACTTCCAGGTCATCGGCCAGCGGATCGCTGGTGTAAAGCAGTACATCCGATCGGCTTTCCAGCGGACGCTGATCGTGCGGACCGGCCTTGAACGAGAGCAACGGTCCGCCGATGGCGGGGGTGGGATCGCCGGGATCGTAGATGTAGCGATCGGGTGTAGAGCGAGCCGTCGTTTGATCGAGCATCAAGCGCTGCCGATCATGCAGGAAGAAGTGCGTGTCTTGCGCAGGTGGCGGCCAATCGTCCAGCTCGCGCCATTGCTGTGAACCCATCACGAAGAGGCGCACCGGATGCCGGCGCAGGTGGCTGGGATCGTTCTTCAGGTAGGCATCGAACCAGGCCAGTCCTTCTTGCACGGTCAGCGCGTAATTCTCCAGACTGGTGTGGATGGTTGGTCCCACGGTGAGATAGGGCTGATGCCCGGCGGCCTTCAACAATTGGTAGTCTTCCAACTGGTAACGCGCGAAGAGATCGTACCAGCCGGTAACGAGATGCATCGGTGCGCTCACCTGGGCGAAGGTGCGCCGGAAATCGATCGACTGCCAATGCGGATCGGTCGGCGTGGGATGTCCCAACCAATCGCGAAAGAAATCAATCGGCTGGCCCGTGATCACTTCGTCGATCTCTTGCAGTGGCAAATGCTGGAATGCCTTGGCCAGATATTGATCTTGTCCCGTGGCCGTCATCAGCCACACCAAGCCCAAAGGTGAAGGGGTATAGTTTGGCCCCACGGTGAGCAGCATCCAACGCGCGGTGGTGTCCAAGCCCAAAGCTTGATCGCCCACCCACATGGAAGCTGGCAGGTTGGCCGTTGTGATGGCGGGCACCATTGCTTTTACATACTCTGGAGCATCGGCGGCAATGGCCCACTGGGTATAACCCACATAGCTGCCGCCGAATAAGCCCAATGATCCATTGAACCACGGTTGTTGCGCGATCCAGTCGAGCGTGGCGCGGCCATCGGACGCTTCATCGAAGAATGGCATCCAGTGTCCTTCCGAACCAAAGCGTCCGCGCACACTCTGCACGACGACGTGATAACCGCGCTCGACAAAGCGCTGCACTGGGAAGTTGGTCACCGCGCTGACGGGCCGGGCATTATCTGTTGAAAGGCCGTAGGGCGTGCGGAACAAGATCGTCGGGAACGATCCCTCGGCCTGGGGGAAGTAGTGTTCGGCTTCCAACGTGATGCCATCAGGCATGGGCACCCGCAGGTGCGTTTCGACGCCCACCTCGTAACGGGCCGGCGCGAGATGCAGCAGGTTGCCAATCCATTGGCGGCGGGTTTTGTAGGCGGCGTAAAGGCCGGCCACGGCGGCAGAGGTGATTGCAAGAGTGGTGAAAAGCAAAGTTTTAAGCGTGCGATTCATGATTAACCCTCATAAGCCTCACCCCTACCCCCGTCCCCTTCCCCTCTCCTGAACTGAATGTCAGGAGAGGGGAAGGGGTGGCCGTTAGGCCGAGGATGGGATGAGGTCATCCCTTAAACAACACGTTCCAGACCCAATCCACCAGCAAGTGCACGATGGCGGCAGGCACGATCTTGCCGGTGCGCAAATAGGTGCGCCCATAGAAGAAACCCGCGATACTGGCCAGGATGAAATAGTAGCCCACATTGGGTGGATTGTTAAGATGCGACGCGCCGAAGATGACAGACGATAGAATCAACGTCGGCAGTGGCGGCCAGCGCAGCACGCGCTCCAAATAGCGCTGGATCACGCCGCGAAACAAGATCTCTTCCGGCAGGGCGATGAGCAGGAAGATGAACAGGCCCTGCCCGACGATGAGCAACGGCTCGGGCAACTGCGTGGCTGGCTTGATGAACTGTGTAATCAATCCAAACGGGATCGCGATGACGGCGAACAACGCGAAGTTGATCAAAACTTCGCGCCAATCACGCCGATTGAGTGAGAATGTGAAACCGACATCGGGCAGACGTTTGGATAGTGTGACGATGTACAACAGCAGCACGATCAGCGCCAGATGCAGATAGCCGATGAGCGGCCTCCACAACTGTTGTACGAATGGGATGGGAGGGCCGGGCAGGGGCAAGCCTACATCGGGCGCAGCACCAAACTCGATGGTATACCACATGAAGAGCACGGCGGCGGCGAAATAAAAATTGAGGCGGCTCTTCTGCTCGCGCGTGGTGAGCAGGAGCAGTAGCCCCGGCAAAGCAAATGCGCCCAGGCGGAGGGCGACGCCCGTGGCATTGGGCCGCGCGCCCAACACAACATCAACGCCCAATGGAATGAGCAGCATGGACAAGCCGGCGACCGCCTGTACCGGCGTCAGCGCTTCCTCAGTGCGTGACCACAGTCCGACCGGCACCCACAGCGTCGCACCGGCCACGACAATGGCAATGACGGGATTGGTGAGGCGCGCGATTAAGGCGAGGATGACAAATAACAAGAAGAGCAAGCCTGGCAAACCATACTCCCCGCCGTTGCGTGTGATCTGCGGCAGCACTTCGCTCAGACGTGCAGCGCTGAACATCAAATACAGGCCCAGCAGCAGCGCAAAGACGATCGTGCCCGCGATCAGTTCGCCGGATGCGCTGCCCTCACGCGCAGCGTAGATCACATACGCCGCGACCGCCAACAACCAGAGTAGGATAACGCTGCGGGAGTTTCGCATGAGGCTCGCTTAATGGTCCAGGAGGTAGCGCCATTGTACCATTCCCGCGCGCGAGCCGGAAGTTGACGAGCTGGGGCGGGCTGCCACGACTCGCAGTATAATCACGGCACTTTGTCACAGGATGCCGGCATGCCCCTCAGCGTCGCCCTGGTGCTGCTGATCTCAACCTTCACGCAAACACTCGCCGGTTTCGGCTCCGCACTTGTCTCCATGTCGATCCTGCCCTCGCTGCTGGGCATTCGCGTTGCCTCCCCGCTGGTCGCCATGATGGCGATCACGCTTGAATCGATCTTGCTGCTTCGTCTGCGCGGCGCGATGAATCTGCGCGCGGTCTGGCGCTTGTCGCTGGCGGCGTTGGTCGGCATCCCGATCGGCCTCGTGCTGGCCCGATCGATCGACGAAGATCTCGTACTCACTATACTGGGCGTGATCCTGGTGAGCTATGCACTCTATGCGTTGATCACGCCGCGCCTGCCGGAATTGAAACATCCCATCTGGGCCTTCGCGTTTGGGTTCGTCGGTGGAATTCTGAGCGGAGCGTACAACGTGGCGGGTCCGGCGGCTGTGATCTACGGTAACTGCCGCCGCTGGAGTCCCGCTGAGTTTCGCAGCAACCTGCAGGCCTTCTTCTTGATCAACGATTCATTTGTCCTGATCAATCATGGCTTGGCGGGCAACCTCCAACCGAGCGTATGGAGTTACTACCTGGTCGTCCTGCCCGCCATCGTCCTCGGCATCTTCTTCGGCCTCAAACTCGATCGACGTATCAACCCCAGCCTATTCCGCAAAATGGTGCAGATATTGTTGATCGTGATGGGGTTACGGTTGATCTTGTTATGACCCTCCTCTTTCGTCGCCAACGTCAAACGTGATTGGCCCAGATAGCGTCGCAAAGCCGGCCAAGAGACCTGTCGATCGCCCACGCTGAGCACCCTCAGGAATTCGTCTTTGCCTACGTGAAATACAATACGGTGGATTACCTGATCCAGTAGTGGATTTCTTTTGCGCGCAGCTTGCTTTACTGGATGCAACGGACCGGCATGCACGAACAAGCGCTAGGGAATTTGAAGTTTAGCGAACGCACGAGCGACAGGTGGGAGATCAGGCATCAAGTAATACCTTTACAGGCCATATTCTATCAAGTGTAGGGCTTGAGGACGATGAACGATGCAACTCGTCATGCAGTGATATTGATTATAGGCCATAGCCTCAAGAGAAGCAAAAAAGAACCCCTCCACCTCAGTGTGAGGTGGAGGGGTTGCAGAATGAAAGGGGTGGTCTAGCGGAGAGGTTGTGCTACCACTGGACGTCTTTCAAAATCTAGCCATCTCTGCCCTGGGATCTTACCCTCAAATTGTTGTAAGTGGTATCCAACTGAGGACCGATCAACTTGGCCACGATTCGTGAAAGAGATCATGCGCGTTTCGTACGAAATTCCATACCCGCCATCGGGACTGTATGCCCAAATTTCCCAAGCATAGTCTTGACCCACGTTGAAACCGGCAGGTAAAGTGTTAAGTGTGTAACTACCCAGATAACCAAGCGGAGGATCAGTATAGAAGTGTGGACTGCCAGTACTTGGCGCATACAAGTTAAACTCATAAGTGTCTGAGGGTGTCGCAGGCCGAATCGACCATTGGAAAATACGAGGGAGGCTTACAGAGACGTTATTCGCTGGCGAGAGTAGACTGATGTTAGCAACATCAAAATCGCCCATGTAAGAACTGCTGCCCGCTACAAATGTATCCAGAATTCGCGTATGCCACGTCCACAGTCGGTTCGCCCCGGTCATATTTTGATATCGCACATAGTAGCTTTGGCCTGAGCTCAAGCTCGGGGCACTCGTGAATGCGAACCAACCGTCGGACTGGGTGTTGGTACTAGCGATAGAAGACCAGGTCGATCCGTTGTAGAATCGTAACTCCAAGGGTATCCCAGCGGCAGGTACACCACTTTCGGTGACGCGACCATATATTCCTGGGCGTGGCCGGAAAATCAGCGGCAGGTAAACCCGACCGCGTATCGGCATCACTCCTACCGGAATTGTGATGGTCTCCGTCTGACGAAGTGACCACTGCGTCTGCAACCGTAGCGGTGTCCAGGTGGTCCCTGTCAATTGCGCAACATCGGCAAATAAAGTCAATGTTGCGGGAAGTGTTCCACTAAGTGGGGATAAAGACAACCAAGCAGCATTTTCGCTGGCCGCCCAATTTGTCTGAGTCGTACTATCCGGGTTCAGTGGCACGCTAATGGTCAAAGGAAGCGTGTTGCCCGGCTCCGAGAAAGCCAGGATAGAAGACAACCCAAGTGATGGCCAATGGTACCGATAAATCGTTTGGTGGGTGGAGGCAATGGGCAGCAATACCCCATGCTCATACGACAACGTCAAATTATTCGTGTGCCCATAAGTACCCACCCCCGGCAGGTCAGACAGCGGATACCAGGTAGCACCGGCGTCTTCGGAAATAGAGGGTGGCGCGCCATCAACCGCACCCCCGATCACAACCGTTTGATCTTTTGCAAAATTCGGTGAAACGACGACCAAATGGGTGTAACTTCCACCCTTGATCGGCGTCCAGCTATCTCCGCGGTCGTTCGACCGAAATGCCCCGCCATCCGCTGCTCGGCGCAACCTTTCTGCTCTAGGGCAGTGCCATCGTCGCCCGATCGGCAACATCACACTTGTTCCTAGCCGTGGCAATTCTGCTCGTCATCGGCTTC
>JAUQXC010000803.1 GCA_030834825.1 Thermoflexales bacterium | reverse complement strand
GGTCACCTTCAAGCAAGTCGAAGAGCCGACGCGCGGGCAAAACCCCACCTCACGCCCGGAGCCGCGCAAAATTTGGGTGGTCAGCGAAGGCCAGACGCTGGCCTGGATTGCGCATCAGGAATATGGTGATGCCGGGTATTGGCGGCACATTGCCGAGACCAATGATCTGGCTGACCCGCTCGATTTACGTCCCGGACAAGTGTTGAAACTTGTCCCCTTGCCGTAACCATCCGATCCTATAGGAAGCGGACTTATGCCAGGCTCATTTATCTCTCAACTTTTCATCAAAGTCGGCGGGAGTGATATCGCGACCGAGTTGATGAATGTCTTGCACGAAGCCGTGATCGACACTAGCTTGCAGCTGCCGAGCATGTTCTCACTTTCTTTCCTCGACCCGGCCTTGAAATGGGTTGATGAGTCCATGTTCGATCTGGGCAAGGAAGTGGAAATTTCGGCGAAGACCCCCGACGGTCAGCAAGGCGTGCTGATCAAGGGCGAAATCACCGCATTGGAACCCAACTTTTTGTCTGACGGGAAGACCATGCTGGTGGTGCGCGGCTACGACAAGGCCCATCGCCTGCATCGTGGCAAAAAGACGCGCACGTTTCTCAAGACGAAAGACAGCGATCTGGTCAGTAAGATTGCGGGTGAAGCCGGCCTTTCCGCGCAGGCCGATACGACGTCCATCACCTACGACTATGTCTTGCAGAACAATCAGACCAACATGGAGTTTTTGATCGCGCGGGCCGAGCGCATCGGCTATCAGGTCTACTCGGCCGAAGGCAAGCTGTACTTCAAAAAAGGGGACGCTTCCTTGGGAACCGGCCCTGAATTGAAATTTGGTGAAAGCTTAGCAACCTTCCAGCCCACCTATACCGGAACGCATCAGTCGGACAAGATGAAAGTCCTGGGCTGGGACAGCAAAAAGAAGCAGGCCATCACCAGCCAGGTCACACCCAACAGTTCGCTCAATCAAGGTGGTCTGGGTAAAACCGGCGGGGCCGCCGCTCAGTCGGCTTTTGGGACCGCCGAAGCGATTGTGACCGATCAGCCGATCTTCACCACCGATGAAGCGAAAGCACTGGCTGAGGGCCTGAGCAACGACATCAGCCGGGAGTTTGTACAGGCGGAAGGAACCTGCCCCGGCGATCCGCGCGTGAAGGCGGGCTACAAGATTAAAATCAGCAATGTCGGCACCCGGTTCAGCGGCGATTACTTCGTCACCTCGGCGACCCATATCTATACGGAAACCGGCTACGAGACGCGCTTTAGCATCAGTGGCCGCCAGCCTAATACCTTGAGCCATCTGTTGGAGTCAGGGCAGGGGCAAGGCCGGGGTTTGGTGCAGGGTGTGGTGGTTGGCATGGTGACGAATCTCAAGGACCCCGACGATCTGGGCCGCGTGAAGGTCAAATATCCGTGGCTGGGTGATAACATTGAAAGCGATTGGGTCCGCATTTCAACGCCGATGGCGGGCGCCGCGCGCGGCTTCATGTATTTGCCGGAAGTTAACGACGAGGTTTTGATTGCCTTCGAACACGGTGACGTGCACCGCCCGCATATCGTTGGCGCGCTGTGGAGCAGCACTGACACGCCTCCGAAGAAGAACAGCGAAGCCGTGGGTGGTGACGGCAAAGTGAATCAACGCATCATCAAGACGCGCGCCGGACATGTGGTGTTGCTGGACGACAAAGAGGGCGAAGAAAAAGTCTCCATCACCTCCAAGAGCGGCCATACGGTCATTCTGGACGACAAGAGCGGCAAAGAAAGCATTAGCGTCATCGACAAGACCGGCAGCAATAAGATGGTGATCGACTCGACCAAGAAGAGTATCGCCTTCAACGCTGATGGCGATTTTACGGTCGTGGCGAAGGGCAAAGTCTCCATCACGAGCACGCAAGAGATGAGCTTGGAATCCCAAGCCAAGGCTAGCGTCAAAGGTACGGCCGGACTAAGCCTGGATGGCACTTCGCAAGCCGAGCTCAAGGCCGCTACGGTCACCGTCAACGGCTCAGGTATGACCGAAGTCAAGGGCGGTATCGTCAAGATCAACTGATCGGGAGAAAGCAGCATGCCACCAGCCGCTCGACTTACAGATATGCATACGTGCCCCATGGTGAATGGTACCGTGCCCCATGTGGGTGGGCCTATTACAGGCCCCGGCGTTCCGACCGTGCTCATTGCCGGGATGCCCGCCGCCGTCATCGGTGATATGTGTGTCTGCACGGGGCCACCCGATACGATTGCTAAAGGCAGTGCCACCGTGATGATCGGGGGCAAGCCTGCCGCACGCATGGGGGATACGACGGCACACGGCGGCGTGATCGTCGCTGGCGCGCCAACGGTCATCATCGGGGGCTAAGGATCTTCCCTGTGATAAGCAGGATCAAGCGATCGGGTTGGTCACGCGACGTTTGGTGGCCAGCCCGATTAGAATGTATTTTACAGTCAGGAATCCGTGGTGAACGAACACATCCGCGATCGCGAATACATCGGCCAGGGTCTGGCCTTCCCCTTGCAGGTTAATCCGCGCGGCGAGATTGCCATTGCCAGCGGCGAACGCGACATCGAACAATCCATCCGCGTCATTCTGGGCACCATGATCGGTGAGCGGGTGATGCGGCCCGAGTTTGGTTGCCGCATTCACGAGCTGGTCTTTGCTCCTCACAATGCCGCGACAGAGGGTCTGGCCGAGCTCTACATCCGAGAAGCTTTGGATCGCTGGGAGCCCCGCGTCACGGTGGTCGGCGTGGAAATCG
>JAUQXC010000802.1 GCA_030834825.1 Thermoflexales bacterium | reverse complement strand
CTGAACTAATCCTCCGCCAAGCCCCGCCCGGACAGTTGCCAGCTCGCATCGCGTCAGATCGAGTGCGTGCGTATCTAGTTGCGCTCGCCGATGAATTTCTGGACTCAATCTAAAGCTCAATAGCGGTCGAGGTGTGCTGATGATCACGGAATATGATGAAGTTGAGATCGATCTGACAATTCGAGACGGGGCACTTTACGCCGATCTCCGGGGACCAGGCAAGCTCCAGTTGGCTAGGCCGATTTTGGTCAGCGTGGATATCCCCGAGGCCAACTGGCAAGCCCTAGCCCAAGGCATCGTGGACGCGAAGCAATTGGCAGCGATGGGCCACGAACTCTTCAAGTCCATTTTTCATGATGAGCTACTGGACAAGTTTAACGAATGCTTGGGCGGACTGCAGGACGAGCCGGAGCGCGGAATTCGCGTTCGAATCAACACCGAAGCTCAGGCGTTGAATATGGTACCCTTTGCCACGCTCTGCTTGCGAGATGATCCAATCTCCGAGTTTCTGGCTCTCGACGATAAGACCCCCGTGATACAGTCGGTGAGGACGGGACGAAGACCAGACTTGGCCAAAGCGCCCGACATGCAACATGTTGCCAGTCAGCGGCCCGGACTTTTCCCGCTCAACATGCTGGTCGTGCATGCTGCACCGCGTTACTATAATCTGACGAAGGAGAAGTTTGCAGCTTGGGAAAAGCTAGAGCGTAACGGTCGCCTCAAGATTGACTACTTGACAGATGCGAATGTGGAAACACTTCAGGAACGCCTAGCCAGCGAAGAGATGCACTATGACCTTGTCCATTTTGTAGTTCACGGTGCACTGGAAAACGCTGAGGATCTGGATGGCGCGGAAGGCATTTTGTTGCTCAGTGATCCCGACACCGGTAAGCGTCAGGATGTGCCCGCCTCAAGTCTAGCCGAAACGATTGCCCGCAAAGGAGTACGGTTTGTTATGCTTCAGGCTTGCGAATCGGGCAAATCGACCAAGCATAATGCTTTTACAGGAATTGCACAGCGTTTTGCTGCGGCCGGAGTGCCGGCCGTGATTGGCATGCAGTATGCGGTTGATGTCGATGTCGCCAACACGTTTGCAGATTGTTTCTATGATGCATGGCTATCGGCGGATACACTCCCCATTGAACGCGCCCTGACTGAAGCTCGCCACCGGGTCAAAGCGAAGTTTAGGGATCGCCCTTGCGCGTGGGTGGCCCCGGCACTGTTCATGACTTGCTCTAGCCGTGAAGTGCTTGGCCTGCCTGACCGGCACGGAGAAGGACACGAAGGCTCCGTCCGGATGATTCGCTCCTCGCTTGATCGCGAGAGGCTTCTCTTTGATTTGCCTCCGGAAGAGGTCGCCTCATATGTCCCGCCAAGAGGGCTGCCGGAGATGGTTCACGGTGCCCGTAAAACTGCCCTGTCTCTGTTGGTCGGTGATGATGGAATTGGGAAGGCAGGTGTAGCTAAACTGCTGGGATGCGCGCTGGCCGAAGAGTCTCACAAGCCCATTAAGGTCTTTCGCGCCCGTGAGCGTGCAGATTGGTCCTTTCTTCTTCCGGTCGTCGCTGGTGATGAGGGAGCTGGGCTCATTATCTTGGGGCTAGATGCGCCCCTGGAAGAGTTTTGTGATGAGCTGGCCGACATAGCCCGGTGCGCTCAAGAAAAGGGAACAAAGTTGATCATGACGGCGGATCGACATAGCTATGACATGGCCTGCGGCGAAACTCGGGTCTTGGAGGCCCTGAGTCGGCAGGACTTGTTTTTGATCGAGATCCGACCGACAGAGCTTTATCCTGTGGACGTTCGCTCGTCAATTTTTGAGGTCTTTGTGGGAACACGGGAGCTGGTCGACAGCGTGCGGGATGTGATCCGCGAGCATCAAAAGGAGATTATTTTAGCCTTACAGGATCCCAGCAAACTTCTACGGTTCGTTCTATTGGCTCAACAAGCTAGGCAATTGGATGACGAAAAGCTAGCTGCCATTTTGGCTAACGCCCGAGAGATCTCGCGCGTTGCGTCGTCGTGGATCGAAACGTTGTCGCTCGATCAGTCATACTTCGCGGTGACGCTTGTCCTGTTTCCAGATCTCAGCGAAGACGAGTTTTTTGCGATCTACGAGAGCTTGGTCGAAAAGTATTGGCGGAGCCGCAGACCAGATCTCCGCATACTCGATTATCGCGAGATTCTGCAATTGGCACCGCACGTTATGCTTGTCGACGAGGGCATAAGGTTTAGTGACCCTGATTTCCAATTGGCTGTGAGCGGCCGGCTTGTCCGCGCTCACAAGCGGTCGCTGAAGGCTATCCTCTCATACTTGGTCGAGCGCCTCATCGGCCCAAGAGAAGGCGGGGAGGATGTGAACAGAAAGATGAGAATTGCCTCGGCGCGCTCAATTGGCGAGATCGCCAAAGTGGATCTGGGTATGACCGAAGAGACATTAGAGACTTTGGCAACCGATCGTTGGGGACGTGTTCGAGCTGCCGCGGGCCATGCGCTGCGCCAGGCTTTTGAGGAACGACCTAATCGAGGTCAAGTTCTTGCGCTCCTTAAGCATTGGTCGCAGGATGAAAGGGCGGATTTGCGTTGGTCAGCCGCCTCAGCCTATGGCCGCATCGGGCGTTCGCAAATTGGCGTAGTGCTTCCCGAGCTAGCCCGGATGGCAAAAGACAGCGACCCGCGAGTGCAACAATCGGTAGCCTACGCATTTCGGACACTGGCTGTATCGCAACTGCACAATGCAGCGGTGTGTAATGTTCTCAGAACTTTAGCATCAGATAAGGACAAAGATGTCCGGGAAGAGGTGGCTGCTGTCCTTGAGTGGCAGGCGTCGTTTGAAATCGAGTCGGTGAAACATCTTTTGGCGGCCTGGATGGCCGATCCGCAGGTCAAGTGGACGGCTGCACTGGCGTTGCTTTCCATTGGACTGTCCCGCCCGGATTCGGTCTCGGGACAGATTGTGGAATTTGCCGAAAAGGACAGCGAGATTGTCCAAGTTGTCTTGGGTCGGGTCGTGCGTTCAGCGCCGTTGTCTGAGGGCCTGGACAGACTGCTCGCCAGACTTGCTCGTGCTGGCAACACGATCATGCGGCAAGCGATCACTAGGGCAATGGAATTAGCTCTGCGGACGCCTGATCCAGCCAGCCGAGACGTAACCAACGCATCCGCTCAGAAAGCGAGCGAAATGTGTAGCTTGTTCAGGAACTGGGTAAAATGGCGAGACGAGGCCGGGCAGGAGATTGTGCTCACGCTGTTGCCCGACCTTGCTTCTGCAAACCCGGCAGCAGCGACCGATTTGCTCGTCAGGGTTTTCGAGCTGGACGGTCCACGGTTGGGCAGCCGACTCTTGGATCGGCTCACGACAACTTTCATTGGTCTTTCTCCGCTTGCAGAGAAGGGACAGGTCAACCTACTTTATGCATTCGGCGTGGCGCCAATCGCGGGAGTAGACAAGTCACACGTTTTTGACGAAATGGGTACGCTGATTGCTGAGGAACCAGAATCCGGCCGCCTCTTTGTTGAAAGAATGCTTGGTGATCTTGAGCAAGAACGCCCGGCAGCGTTTGAGGTGTTTCGGCGTCTGGTCCTGCCTGTAACTGAGTCTGGCGATATCGTCCTCGACAGGACGCGGCTGGAGATTATAGCGAGGCAGGCGGTCGAGTTGGGACAAAGCTCGGCGATTGTCTGGTGTGTGCTGTGTGCCTATGCCGTTGTGACTCCACGAGCCGCAGAGCAAATGCTGCTGGCCCTTGCAAGCGCGTCGGACGCCAGCATTCGCAATCTCGGGCTGGAATCTGCGTGGGGCTTGATGGCCGAAGTGCATCAACCGGCCGAGGAGGTTATACGGGCACTTGGTCGTAGCCCGACTCTTCGATTAGATGAGGTGCACGAGGCGCTGGGAGAAGAGATGTTCAAAATCTACTATATGCTTCGCTTAGATCGGCTGAGCCAGATTCCCGATCAAGACACACCTGATACGGGAGAAGAAATTATAACCATTACATGCGACGATCTCCAAGAGGATGGAATTACGATTCTCGCCTCCAGCTGAGAACAAACTGTGGATGAATGGCAGAGCAGCTGCACTGAGCGTAATTTCTGTGCACAATTGTATGCAGAAATAATCTCATGCCTAATATTCAATACCTTCGCCAAATTTTAGGTGGCAGGCTCTTTAACCCCCACGTGCACCGAACCTAAGCGCCCCATATGGCGCCGCAACAGGTCGATTAAATGGGCTTCAGGTGGGTGTGGAAGGAATTTTAGTAATTCCTCCTGCTGGGCGGCTGGATCAAACAAACGACTGGCACATCGTAGCACCGGACATCCCTAATGTCCAGGCTGCTGAAGTGCGAGGGCCAATCGCAAGCAACTGCAGTGTTGCGTGGGGGTGCGCTCAACAACAATCAAGACAACGCGTGTTGTTCCTATGGGATCACTGCATCGCATGTGCCGCAACAGGAACAGGCCGAACAACCGTAATGGGAACTACAGTTTTCGAGTTGTCGTTGCCCATATCTTTCAGTGTATGCCAGAAATGCCATGTGGTCACAGCTGCGCAGCCGAGGTTTGAGAGATAGCCGATCGCGCTCTTGGCTGTGTATGCCTCTCACCTCGTGGGAGAGAGTCGGGGTGAGATATGCCGGGCGAAGATAGAAGAGGCCCGGCTCTTAGGCCACATCATTGCATGTGAGCCTTGAGCCGGGCCGCTCATGATGAGGTAATGAGATGAGCAAGCGCACAGCCAGACCCAAAACAACCACCCGTATCAAGCGACAGATCAACACCGACACTTACATCGAACAGCGCGAGGTCAAAGAAGATGCGACCAGCCCCGTTGCCTTGCGCCGCGCCTACTTGAGCCGACTGGCCGATCGGGTTAAGCGGATTCCGCTGGCTGGTATCGATCCACAAGCAGCAGCCGATGCTGCCAACGGCGAACTGCAACTGGCAGCAGTCTATACGGCTTTGATGACGCAGCAGACCGAAGCAGCCGCACGCCCTGAGTTGCAGCGCGTCCTCAGCCGGCTCGACCGTAATATGCTCCACTTGTCGGCGCTGGAAGTTCTCAACCGAGAATCGCATTTGGTGCTGTTAGGTGATCCGGGCAGCGGCAAGAGTACCTTTGTCAATTTTGTGGCGCTGTGCCTGGCCGGTGAAGCGCTGAATCTGCCGGAAGCGAATCTAGCCGTGCTTACCGCCCCGCTCCCTGCACGCGCAGATGTTGAGGCTGAGAATAAACCCAAACCGCAACCGTGGCGTCACAAGAATTTGCTGCCAGTGCGCGTGGTGCTGCGTGATCTCGCCGCGCGCCTGCCCGCGCCCGATCAGCCAGCGGACGCTAATACGCTGTGGAATTTCATGGCGGCCGAACTAGGCGCAGTACCAGAATATGCCCCACACTTCAAACGTGAATTGATGGAACGGGGCGGCCTGATTATGCTGGACGGTCTGGACGAAGTGCCCGACGCCCAGCAGCGCCGTGAGCAGATCAAAATGATCGTGCAGGATTTTGTGAGCACTTTCGAGAAATGCCGCCTGCTCGTCACCAGCCGGACATATGCCTATCAACGACAGGATTGGAAACTGACCGGCTTCGTCGAAGCAGTGCTCAGCCCATTCACCTCCGAACAGGTAACAGCTTTCGTCGATCATTGGTACACGTCGGTGGGGGCGCTGCGTGGCTGGACACCCGAACGCACACAAGAACGCGCAGCGCTGCTCAAGGCCGCTATTGAACGGAGTGCTGGCCTGCAAGACTTAGCCGAGCGCCCGCTGCTCCTGACTTTGATGACCTCACTGCATGCATGGCGCAGCGGCGATCTGCCGGAGCGGCGCGAAGAGTTGTATGCCAATGCGGTGGAACTGCTGCTGTATCAGTGGGGACGCGCTAAAGTCGAGAGACTGGCCGACGGTTCTCTGAAGGTCACGCAGCCCAGCCTCGCTGAATGGCTGAAAGTCGATCGGGAAGTGATGCGTGCTGAACTCAACCGGTTGGCCTTTGAGGCCCACCGCGATCAACCGCAGTTGGTGGGCACGGCCGATCTCGATCAGGGCAAGGTGATCGGGGCCTTGCTGAAAGTGACCAACACGCCCGACGTGAATCTCGCCCGATTGATCGAGCATGTCCGCGATCGGGCCGGACTGCTCATCGCGCGCGGCGAGGGCGTGTACACCTTCCCGCACCGCACGTTTCAAGAATATCTGGCGGCGTGCTATCTGACCGATCACGGTTTCCCCGATGATCTGGCCGATCTGGTGCGGGCAGATGTGAACCGGTGGCGCGAAGTGACGCTGTTGGCCGGAGCCAAAGCCTCGCGTGGATCGACTTCAACAGCATGGAATTTAGCCGAGGCGTTGGTGTGCTGCGATGTCCCACCAGTGGATGCGGCATACGACGAGGCCGATGCCTGGGGTGCACTGCTGGCCGCGCAGACGTTGATTGACAACGACGCGGCGCATCTAGCGCAACCTGCGCGACACAACATGCCCAAACTGGAGCGTGTGCGAGCATGGCTGCGGGCGATTGTGGAACGCGGCTGGCTGCCACCGCTCGATCGAGCGCAAGCGGGTAATGCGTTGGCTGTGCTGGGTGACGAGCGTGACTTTGATGAACTGATAGAAATCCCAGCGGGAAGATTTTTGATGGGCGGCGATCGTCGCGATAATGAAAAGCCACAACACCTGATCGTTCTACCTGCCTTTAAGATCGGGAAGTATCCCGTGACCAATGTGCAGTATATGCGCTTTGTCGAGGCAACCGGGCGTAAGTGGGAGACAAACGAAGTCCACAAACGGGGGAAGGCAAATCATCCGGCGGTGGATGTGACGTGGCATGATGCCCGCGCTTACTGCGCGTGGCTCACCGGCCAGTGGCGTGCTGCCGGCAGAATAGCAGTCAATGAAGAAGCGCGCTTGCCCACTGAAGCCGAATGGGAGAAAGCCGCGCGCGGCATGGATGGCCGTGAATGGCCGTGGGATATTGGTGGCTGGTGGGATAGTGGCTGGGATGAACAGAAGTGCAACAGCGACGAGTTAGGCTTGAATGATACTTCGCCTGTAGGCATCTTTCCCAGTGGCGCGTCACCGTACGGCTGTTTGGATATGAGCGGCAATGTATGGGAGTGGACAAGCAGTCTGTGGGGCAAATCATATGATTCACCTGAATTCAAATACCCATATCGCGCGGATGATGGCCGTGAGAATCTTGCGGCTGGCGATGATGTCCTGCAGGTGTTGCGTGGGGGTGCATTCGACGGCAATCGGGGCCTCGCGCGTTGTGCGTTTCGCAGCGGGTACAGGCCGTACTTCCGTCACAGGAGCGGCGGTTTTCGAGTTGTCGTTGCTCCTCGCGTAGCGTCTCAATAACTCTGCTCTCTGATCCTCTGCACTCCGGCAAGTCAGTGGGGAAAAGATTAGGCAAATGAAGTGGAGCGGTAAAAAAGGCGCTTGCGCCCCGAATTTTTCGAGGTCAAAATGATCGGCATAATCACTGCACTGGAAAAAGAATACGTGGCGATGAGCGTGATGCTGGACGACGCCAATGACCACACTATACCCGGCGACGGCGCGGGGCGACGCTACTTGCGTGGCACGATCCCGGCGGCCTCGGGCGGGCGACACACCGTGTATCTGGCACTCGCTACTGACATGGGTAACAACGCGTCTGCGATCCGCACCAGTCAGATGCTGCAACATTTTCCCGCGATGAAACATGTGCTGATGGTCGCCATTGCGGGCGGTGTGCCCAATCCGGCCAAGGCCGAAGATCATGTGCGTCTCGGCGATGTGGTCGTGTCTGATCGTGGCGGCGTGGTTCAGTACGATCTCGGCAAGGAAGAATTTGACTACGTGGATAAAAGGCCCAAGTTCACGTCGCGCTTTCCACCGCGCCCACCCAGCGCTGAACTGTTGGAGGCCGTCCGGCTGTTGCGTGCAAGCGAGTTACGCGGTGACCGCACATGGCTGAAGTATCTCGATCGAGCAGCGCGTTTGCCCAACTCAGCCCGACCAGCGGATGATGCCGACAAACTCTATGACACCTATCAGCCCGATCGGTTAATGGAACATCCGATCGATCTACAGCGCATACCCGGCCAACCGCGTGTCTTTCTCGGCATTATCGGTTCAAGCGATAGTCTGCAACGCAATCCCGTGCTGCGCGATGAACTCCGCAGGCAGCATGGCATCAAGGCGATTGAGATGGAAGGGGCAGGCGTAGCCGACGCGGCTTGGCAACTCGAATGTGGCTATCTCGTGATTCGCGGCGTATGCGATTATTGCGACTCCCACAAGAACGACGTATGGCAGGAGTATGCAGCCGCAGTTGCGGCGGCGTATGCGCGTGGCTTACTGGCGACGTTGCCAGCAGAGGTAGAATCCGCCATGAAGGATACCGATCGCTCAGCTAAAACTGTCTTCGACATGCGTGGGCAGCAAGTTGAGAAGCAAATCAATATCAACGGCAACTACATCGAAGATAATATTCGTGACGACGGTAACATCATGGGCGATCACTCTCGCAGCACAGTCATCAAGAATAACTCGATCGCGCCGCTCGATCCTAAAGTCCAACGTGCGCTAGCAGAGATTCAACGCCATCTCAGGCAAGCCGATCAACGAGATACGCGTGAGCTAGTCGACATTGTGCGGGAGTGGCGTGAGCGTGACGCCGACGCCTTCATCGAACTGTGCGGCATGGTCGATGGCTTGCGCCATACGCTGATCAATTTGCAGTCATGTGATCTGCCAAAGATGGATCAAGATCTGCGCGACGCCATTGCTGAGGTGACGGAAGTGGTGAAGTCCGAGGCCGATGGAGGCACCGGCCTGGAACTCAGTATCCCGTTAGTCCCGTTGCTGCTGAACTACAAAGTCAATCTTGATCTTGGCAGCGGCCTCGATCTGCGGCAGTGGTGGGAGAAGATACGCGAGAAGTTGATGCGAGGCGCATGATATAGCGCTTGTTGAACTGAGGCCCACGCATGGCAGAGCCATGGATTACGACGAGCGAAGCAACTGAACGTTGCTATGAATCCTTGGTTGACAAGAATCGTTATTGTGGCAATCGTGATTGAAACCATTTGGTGGTTGTGCTCGATTAATCCATTTAGCAGTATGCTGAGCCATGGTACTTGACTTCTCACAGTTATGAAAGTTCTGATCATTTCTTACATCTCCAAGTAGAAACAGGTCATTGATTGATGACAGATGTGCTCTGGTAGGGTCGCCGGTAACAGAAAACGGAAGAACACAACCGGTAAGAGTTGTATCCTTCCGCCTCTTTGGGGTAAACCCAGTCTACCCGCGCGGCCAATCAGTGTCAAGACGTTGACCCGCGTTCAGCCAAGGCCACAATTCCGGCGCGTAGGACGCGCACGGTTTCTTGTTGCGCTTCGTTGAGCGTGCCATTGCGCAGCGCGTCGACCAGTGCCAACAGTTGGCCGCTGTTGAGCAGCTCAGCCGCTGCATCTTCAGGCAAGAGTAGTTGCCGCTCAACTTGCAACATCGCGCGATAGTAATCGGCGGCGATCGTACCATCATACAAGCGCGCATAGCCCAACGTCGTATCGACGCGTTGATGACCGAGGATCGTCTATACGGTTAAGATCGGCGCACCGGCGTTGAGCAACAACGTCGCGCAGGAATGGCGCAGTTGATGCGGTGTGATGGAGACGCCACAGCGCTTACCGTAGGTGCGTAAGCGAATCTGGCAATACTTGGATCCCAGCGGCAAATGCCGATAAATGAAGGTGTTTTCGGTGCTGGCGGGGCCGCGCACTTCCAGATAGGCTCTCAATGCTTCTAGGCTAGCCTCACTCAAGCAGACGAGTCGATCCTTCAAGCCTTTCGATTGCTCGATGCGCACGCGCCGATTCTCCCACTCGATGTCCGCCAACTGCAAGTGGCGCACCTCGCTGGTGCGTAAGCCACTATGGAGCATGAGCAAAAACCAGGCTCGATCCATGACGGCCATCCGCTGCACTCTGGCCCGTGGTGCGGCGATCGCTTTCTCGATCTCGGTCAGCAAGCGGCGCAGTTGCTCCAACGGCGCATCGCGCGGCAGGCGTGGCCCCATATCCAGCGGCTTAACACGAAACATGCGAACGCAAACGCTACGTTCCTGATCCGCCAGAAAGCGCAAGAAGTTTTGCAGCGCATGCAGTTCGTTGTTCAGCGTGACGGGTTGAATGTTGTTGGCCAGACGCGCATCGACATAGGCAAACCAGATCTGTGGCGTGATGTCTGCCGCATTCTGCAAGGTCACTTGCGCCGTCATCCAGCGCAGTGAGCGCGTCAGGACGCCGAGCAATTCGTAGGTGGAACGATAGACTTGATCGGATCGCCAATTGCGGCGACAGTGTTGCACATAGGCGCGCAGGTCAGCAGCCAGACTATCGGGCACTGGGCCAAGATAATACTCCCAGTTAATTGGCGGTTCCGGGGTAGGTCGGCGACAGCGCATGTGCAGATACGCCGCGAACTTGTCAAGACCTTGACCGTACAGGCGGCGCGTGGCCGCGCTAGCGTAATGCGTCGCGATGAAGTCGCGCACTTGATCGAGATCGGCGGGCACTTCGATCTGCCAGTACAGTTTGTCGAGCAAGCCCAGTGCCAGGCGCGCGGCAGCACAATACGCAGCCCGCGCGGCGTAGGCATAGCCACCCT
>JAUQXC010000801.1 GCA_030834825.1 Thermoflexales bacterium | reverse complement strand
GAACCTGCTCATCATCGGCGGCACAAGATTTGTCGGACGGCATCTGGTTGAATATGCGTTGGCGCGCGGCCACACCATCCTGCTCTTCAATCGCGGCCAGTCCAATCCCGATCTTTTTCCCCAGGTGGAACAACTACATGGCGATCGCGGGACTGACTTAGCGCTATTGAAAGATCGATCGTGGGATGCCGTGATCGATACCTGTGGTTATCTGCCGCGCCTTGTGCGCTATTCGGCGGAAGCGTTGGTCGGCCAAACCGATCGCTATGTTTTCATCTCCACGGTTTCCGTCTACGCCCAGGACAACCCGCGCGGCATGGCTGAGAACTCGCCGCTGGCGACGTTGAAAGATGAATCCGTCGAAGAGATCACGGGCGAGACCTACGGCGGCCTGAAGGTATTGTGCGAGGAAGCCGTGCAGCAGATTTACCCCGATCGAGCGTTGATCATCCGCCCCGGCTTGATCGTCGGACCGCACGATCCCACCGATCGCTTCACGTACTGGCCCTGGCGCGTCGCCCAAGGCGGTCAGGTCCTCGCACCGGGCAATCCCGATCAGCCGCAGCAGATCATCGACGCGCGTGACATGGCACAGTGGATCGTGTCGCTGGTGGAAGAAAAACACACCGGCCTCTTCAACGCCGTGGGGCCGGACTATGCGCTGACGACGCAGCGGATGTTGGAGGCGTGTGTTGCCGTGTGCAATCCGCGGGCGCAGTTAACGTGGGTCAGCGAGTCTTTCTTGCTGGAACACCAAGTGGAACCGTGGAGCGAGATCCCCGTGTGGGTGGTTGAGAAAGACTGCGCCTTCGATACCTGCAGCAATGCACGCGCCATCGCCGCCGGGCTGAAGTTCCGCTCCATCGAAGAGACAATTCGCGACACGTTAGCCTGGGCCAAAACACGCCCCAGCGATCACGCCTGGCGCGCGGGGATGAAGGCGGAACGTGAGGCAGAGTTGTTGCGCGCGTGGCATGAACAGGGAGAAGATCGATGAGCGAACAACCTTTACCCGCCGAAGCGCGCCAGTTCGATTTCTGGATTGGCGACTGGGACGCCGTTTGGGAGGAAAACGCGCGTGGCACCAACGTCGTCCGCGCCGTGTTGGATAACGCCGTCATTTTAGAAAACTTCGATGGCCGCCCCGGCACGCCACTGATCGGCATGAGCGTTTCCGTCTATAACGCCGCGTTGGGCAAGTGGCAGCAGACCTGGGTCGACAACCAGGGCGGTTATCTCGACTTTGTGGGAGCGTTTGAAGAGGGACGCATGGTGTTGCAGCGTCCGGCTACACGCCAGGGGCAGACTTTCTTACAGCGCATGGTCTGGTACAACGTCGAACATGATCAATTCGACTGGAACTGGGAACGATCGGATGACGACGGCCAGACCTGGCAAGTGCTGTGGCAGATTCATTACACGCGCCGGGCTGCCACTTCTTCAACGGACTCTTAAGCGGACGCCATCGGCGTGCGAATGGGTCATCCGCTGATTCGATGTCTACATAGCACTGCGTAGCACGTGTTCATTAGATACAGTTTCACCAGCGCCTTATCCACAAAGCGACATACTTAAATACCGATGTTCACATGTCCGCTAGGGATTAGGGCGAACTTCAAAGCTGACACTTGCCGTTTTCGGATCGCCTATTTCATAGACTGCGAGTTGATACTTACCCGGCGCTAGTAACGTCGTCGTTGTGATCGGAAACGAAAAATACTGCGAGTGAAATGGCAGATAGTAGTAGGAATTGGGTCTAAAGACAGTTTCTTCTCCCTGGGTCAAATAGTAGTACAGACCTGCATTCCCTGGATAGGCCACACCGATTTCCAAATATCCGCAGGCATAAATTACCCGAGCCGGCGAGATAACTAATGAACGGAGTGGTTCTAGCTTCCTTCCTTTGATGTCACTCTGGCACAAGGTGAAATCCTTAATGCGGACGACACCAGATAGTGAGCCACCTCGCGCGCTCATCAAAACGAGCAGGACACTAAAGAATATCACTACAGCAAGCCCAAGCACTAACCTGATCCACATTTGTTTTGACATCTTGAATCCTCTTTAGAATCCTGTGCGCATGATCGTGACGCTGGCTTTTCAAGATAGAAGCGGCTCCAGCCTCTCGCTCGAATTATACTTCTATCCCTCGTAGGCGAGTATAATTGCGACATCTCGTTTTGCACATCGTTGAGGAGCCACCCCACATGGAACTGAAACTCTGCTTGATGGGCCTGGGCAATGTAGGCCGCGAATTGATCCAGTTGATCGAGCGCAAACGTGACGAGGTGCAAGCGCAGTATGATCTCTCGTTCAAGATCGTCGGCATTGCCACCGGCAGGCACGGTATCCTGATCGATCCCAACGGCATCGATCACGCTGCTGCGTTGGATGGTCACTGGGCCGATCGGGCCTGGCCGAGTACGGAAGAGAATCGCCTCAAAATGATCCGCGAGTGCGGAGCCGACGCGGGCGCATCTGCGCTCGTCGAGATGTCGCCGATCAATCGTGAGACGGGACGCCCGGCACTGGATTACCTTGAACTGGCATTGAATTCAGGGATGCACGCCATCACAGCGAACAAAGGCCCGGTGGTGCATGGCTATCGTCACCTCAGCGCACTGGCCAAGCAGCAGGGCAAAGCCTTTCTGTTTGAAGCAACGGTGATGGACGGCTTCCCGCTGCTCAATCTCTATCGCGAGTGCCTGCCCGCCACGCACGTATTGAGTTTTCGCGGCGTGCTGAACAGCACCACCAATTTGATCTTGACGTTGATGGAAGAGGGCAAGTCGTTCGAGGAAGCCGTGCAGCACACGCAGGACATCGGCATTGCCGAAACCGATCCAAGCAACGATATCGACGGCTGGGATGCCGCGGTGAAGGTGTGCGTGTTGAGCAACGTCTTGCTGGGCGCCGACATCCGTCCCCAGGATGTCGATCGGACCGGCATTCGCGCGATTACGCCGGAGATGATCAAGGCCGCGCAACTGGCACGCCATAAGTGGCGCTTAGTGTGTACGGCCGAATGGGTGGATGGTCGTTTGACGGCCAAAGTCGCACCGGAAGAAGTACCGGCGAATGATCCGTTCTTTCGGCTGTACGGCACAACCAGCGCGATTCAAATCAAGACCGACACACTGAATCAATTGACGCTATTGGAAACAGCGCCTACGCCCGCGCAGACCGCCTTCGGCGTGCTGGCCGATCTCATCGCCGCGGCACGTGGGCATTTTTAGGATACATCTTACTCTTTGGATTCGAGGCTTGCCCATGTCCGCCCCGAGGGCGGTGGGCCGTTGGCGCAGCCCGTGATCTGTCGCGGACTCCGGCTATGCCCAGCAGCCCGCCGCCGCATTGCGACGGAAACGGGCAAGCCTCTACTCCGGACAACCACTTTGAAAGCAAAGCCCATTAGTGTAGGCAAGCTTGCTGCTACGGACCGGTCGCCGTGGGATAACCGGCCGCGCTCCAGTCATTCATCCCACCGTTCACGCTGGTAACCTGTGTATAGCCGGCCGATTTTAGAAAGTCACGGCCCGGCTTGCTGCGATTGCCCGAGCGGCAGATGACCACCACTTCTTTGTCACGCGGCA
>JAUQXC010000800.1 GCA_030834825.1 Thermoflexales bacterium | reverse complement strand
CGCGGCGATGAACGACAACACGAATGACACAACCGCAGCCACCCCATAATCGATCGGCGTCGCGTTGAAAAAGACATCCTGTTGCTCCTTCACGCAGCCCTTGCAGCGATAACCCACCGGGGTGCGCACGGCATCTTTGGGACAGATGTATCTGCCGCACTTGTTGCAGCGCAGCTCGGTTTCGATGCTGGGATGATAATGGCAATAATGGGGTCCGGGTGTCTGGCTCATGCGCATCCTTGTTCGTGATAGCGTGACCCTGGCACTGCCCGCCACGCCATGCCCGCTGCTTTGCAGCGGTGGCGCGCTTGGCGGGGCCAGCGTCACGTTGGGTGTGACCAGTTGTGTTTAGGTGTGCGGATTCTTCATCATCTCGGCGGCTGGATTCTTGCCCATGCGTTCCATCAGCGTGCGATAAAAATAATTCGGATCCTGCGTACGGACAAAGCGGGCACTGTGCGGCCCGGCTTCGATAATGACCCGATCGCCGTCGTCCAGCGGATGCTCGATCGCGCCATCGCCGCTGATCACCGCGGCATGGTCCATGTGAACAATCACCGTGACGGTAGAGCCGCGCGCCAACACAATGGCCCGATCCATGCTCAAATGCGGCGCAACCGGAATCAGCAGGATATTCTTCAGGTCCGGCGGCAAAATCGGGCCGCCCACCGCCAGGGCATAAGCCGTGCTGCCCGTGGGCGTGGCGATGATCAAACTGTCGGCGACGTAAGTGGTCAGCCAGCCGCCGTCGATGTGTGTTTCGAGGCGGACGGGGCGCACCACCGCGCCGCGACTGACCACCACTTCATTCAAGACGTCGAAGCTTTGCAAGTGTTGATCGTCGCGCCAGACTTCCGCACGCAGCATCATGCGCTGCTCGATCCAGTAGTCGCCCGCACAAACCCGCTTAAACACGCTGCGCCATTCCGTGGGCTGCACCTCGGCCAGAAATCCTAAGCGGCCCAGATTCACGCCCAGCACCGGCACCTCTGCTTCGGCGGTGATCCGTCCAGCGTGCAGCATCCAGCCGTCCCCGCCCAGCGCGACGACCATATCGCCGGGTTCAAACGTCTGCGTGGTCAGGGCGTCTTTGTCCGTGACGATCTCCGCCGCAATGCCGCACGTGCGCATCTGCGCGACCATCTCCTGGGCTAAAGGCCGCGAAGCGCTCAGGCGCGGATGGCTGAGCAGGAACATGCGCTGCGGCGCCGGTTGATTGCGCTGCGGGAGACGCAGCTGCCGTGCGACGCGCAGTTGTTCGTCGGCTTTGGCAGGATTCAGAGTGTTGGGCATGACTTCAGGCCAACCGTTCCTCGCATGCGTGCCGATAGCCACAATGCACACAGCGGGCAGCTTCGTTGTGTGAACGCTGCGCTTCAGTCCGAGCCAGATCATCGCGCATGGCTGCGATCACGTCAAGCAGTGCGGTTTGCAGGGTCGGCGTGTAATCGATCGCGAACATCTGGTCGGCATATTTGACGATACCATATTTTGGTCTCTGACGATAGGTCTCCTCGACCAACAGGCAATACGCAGCCAGTTGCAAGATGTGACTGCGGCGTGGGCCGTCAGGTGGAGCGTGCGCTGATTTTACTTCAACCGGAATAACCTCGTGGCCTTGTTGCACCAGATAATCGGGTTTGCCGGTAAGCCGGTGGGTGCGTGAGAACAGTGGCTTCTCGAGCGCTTGCCAGCCGCGGGTATCGGAATAGATCACGCGCCCGATCGGCAGTCCCGCTTCCGTTTGTGCTCGGCGGCCGAGCCAGAAGATGAACAGGCCAAGGAGGATGAGGAGTAGGGCAATGAAGAAAGGCATGCTGAGTAACGAGTCCCAAGTGGAGGCTTCGCACTAACCCGTAACGAGTGATTTACGCACTCCTCGTTACAGGTTAAGGTTCATCCGGAAGACAAGGCCAGCAGTAGGACGATCACGCCCAGTCCGACCAACACGAACGCCGCCCGCTGCAGCTGTGAAGCGCGGCGAACCTGCCGGCCATGTTGTTCGTGTGCGATGGTGCCGGCCTGTAATTCGCGGAGGTTGGACGGCGGCACGCCTTCAATGCTGCCCAGCCACCAGGCTTTGGCGCAGAAGTCGTACTGACCAATTTCACTGGCGCGAATGATGCGATCGGACATGATTGAGTAATCAGCAATCAGCACTCAGTCTTCAGCAGTTAGCTATCGGTGTTACCCTGATGACTCAGCGCCTCGACCAATTCAGGATGTGGCTGCCACTTGCCCGCGCGATACACCTGCTTGTCCCACGGGAACAGCACCAGAGCATCGGTGGTGAGTGCCACGACCGCGGGCCTGGGCGTGGCCCACGAATGGGCCACGAGCGACGCCGTGATCACTTGCCTGGCGCCGCGCTCTTTGACGCGCTCGGCCACCAACGCCAGCGTCTCACCCGTATCGGCGATCTCGTCGATGACGGCGACGATCTTGTCTTTCACGTCGGGTGAAACATCGACGATCCACTGCGGATGCTGGAATTTCACCTCGTCGTTCACACGGCGACCCACCCGCGCGGGATACAACTCGCGGCGGAGCATGAGGCAAACTGCCGTCGCTGGAAACAAGCCTGCACGTGCCGTGCCGACGACAGCGTCGATGTTGAATGGCGCGAGTTTCTCCACTAACGTGCGCGCTAACTCTGCGAAGCGCTCCCAGGTGATGGCCTCGACACCGGAACGATGAGCGTAGTCGTAGCTGTGCATGAATCCTGCTAACGTCTCACGCAAGGTGCATTACGCCTTGCGCAGCACGCTTTCCATTTCCCGCAGCGCCTTCTGTAACTTTTCCTGTTGCAGCGTCGTGGTCAAATCGCCGCGCGTGCGCTCCAGGACGGCGCGCAGCGCATCGGTGGTGCGGCGCAGCCCGCCGGTGAGGGCATCGGGGAAATCGATCGTGACGAGTTGGGCGTAGATGTCGTCCATCGCCGTCAGCATGCGTTCGGCTTCATCCACCCGATCGCGGCGGATCAGATCGAGGGTGCGACGGCGCAGCTCGCTGGCGGCTTCGGCCAACCCATTGAGATAAGCGGCGGCGTCGACCTCGATTTCTTCCGGCGTGGGGATGGGCCGGTGCTGCACGATGGCAAACACGCAGCACGCTTCGGTGAGTTCCTTCAGCGAGTCCTGGGTATAGCCGGTGTAGTACAACTCGGGATGTGTCGCGATATCGGCCTTCATCGCGGCGGCAGCTTGCTTGGCCGTGTTGAGCAGCTGTTCGGCTTCGGCAAACTCCTCGCGATGCACGGCGCGAATGGTCAGCGAGCAAAAGCGGATCAGCTCGCGCGAACGGCCCAGGGTCAAATCGCGGGTGGCGTTGCGCGCGGTGAAAGTAGCGCGAATCTTTTCAATGATGGCGTCGAGGTTGTCCATGCTGAAAGTTCCCTTTACGTTTTACGCATGACGTTTTAGAACGACGTCATGCGCGTGAGATTAAACAAAAAACGTGAAACGTCAAACGGAATCAGCCGGTCGGCGGTTTGGTATGACCGAAGAGCTGCTCAGCCAGCCCGGGACCGCCGGTCGGGAGTTTGATCTCGCCGAATTGGGCTTCGTACTTCTGTAGATTTTCGGCCAGCGCATTGAGCATCATCTTGGCGTGCAGCGGCGTCATGACGATGCGGGTGTGAATGGGCGCAGACTGCATGCCGGGCATGACGCTGGCAAAGTTCACGATGATCTCGCCGGGAGTGTGCATGATCAAGGCGAAGTTGGCATAGTGCGTGGGCAGGCCGCTGGGAAATTCAATATTGATAGGCGGGGTGTTGGCGGGTGGTTGCTGCGGATTCGACATGGAAACGCTCCTGGTAATCTTACGCCGGGACGCTGAAGCGCCGCGCGCCGATCGGGTTTTGGCCGGTACCGCAAGGAAAAGGAAGCCGCCTACGTGCGGCACGCAGACGGCTTGATTGATCGTGACCCGAGTGAGGAATCTGTCCAGCGCCCAACTGTTGGCCTCGTTCCTCGCGCCGGGTTCCTGGGGCTAGAACGGAATCTCGTCTTCGTTGCCCACTGGAACGTCCTCATCGCTGGGGGCAGGCGTCGGGCTGGGAGCATTCTCGGCCCGGCTGCTGAGGAAGCGCACGGTGTTGGCAAAGACTTCATAGGTCGCGCCGGTCGTGCCATCGGGCCGTTGATAGACGCGTGGGCCGCCGCTGTTCTTGTCCGGTGTTAAACGGCCTTCCACTAATACCGCGCTGCCCTTCTTTAGATATTGCGCACAGGTTTCCGCGGATTTGCCGAATACACTGACACGGAACCAGGTGGTTTCTTTGACCACTTGCCCATCGCTGCCCGTGTACTTGCGATTGGTCGCGACACTCAGGCTGGTGACGGGCGTGCCGCTGGGTGTGTAACGCATTTCGGGGTCTTTACCGAGGTTGCCGACGATGATGATCTGCTGGTACATGTTAGGTCTCCTTAGGATTCTGATTGCCGTGACAATGAGTCTTCACGGTAGATGGGTCAAACGAATGGCAGAAATTCGTGAATTGAGTGTACAACAAGTCACGGATGGTGTCAAACAATTTCAAGTGACGGTTGCGTTTCGAAAGTGGGAACAGCGGGCAGCTGAAAAGAGGAAAGGCAAAATTCCAAGATCAAACCTGACCGCCCAGGGTCATAGCCGATGCTCCAAGCGGGCAATGCCGCGTAAGGTGATGAGCGCCAACGCGGTGGCACCCAAGGCCAGCACCAGCTGTCCGGCCGCCACTGTGATACCGATGGCAGCCACAAACAGGAGCGTTGCGGCTGTCGTCAAGCCTTCGATGCGATTTTGTTCTACATTGCGCATAATGGTGCCTGCTCCTAAAAAGCTGACTCCGACGATGACGGCTTCAATGACACGAATCGGATCCACCCGGAGTAGGTTATTTTCCACTTCCTGATTAAAATGTTCTACCAGCAGAGTGCCGAGTGTAACCAGTAAGGCCGCTGCGCCTGCCATCAACATATGCGTACGCAGGCCGGCCGGTCGTTCCTGCTTTTCGCGTTCCAGGCCTAGAATTCCGCCTAACAACATCGCCAGTGCGACCTTAAGAATCAACTCCAATTGTTGAGCAACATTTGGCTCATTCAGCATGACTACCCCCATTTTTTTATGGCTCTCCCGAATTGCACGGGAACAACCTTGCGAGGGTGGGATTGGGCGCACCTGAATTCGCCGATAAAACCCTCGCAAGGTTGATTCGCCATCCTGACGAAGTCGGAAGACCTATTTTTGTTCAACCTCAGCGTTTCGAGTCATAGGGCTTGAAGAAGACTCCGGCCCCGCATCTCAGAGGCAACCGATTTTGGAAAGATCCCTTAGCGGACTTGCCAGGTAACGTTCAAATTAATTTGCAGGTTTTGTGTTCCTGGTGCGATGGGGACCGGGCCACCCGCCGCTGCCTGAATAGTGACATCCACAGGTGGAGAGTCGGTTTCTTGAATCTGGATGACGTGCCCCAGTTGCAGGCCGCTGAGCGCTGCCAGCTGCTGCGCTTTGTCCTGCGCATCTTGCCAAGCTGCTTCGCGAGCTTGTCGCCGGGCGACCGCCGGATCGCTCACTTCAAAGCGAATGCCATCAATCCGAGTGCTCCCAGCTTCCACAGCGGCATCCAGCAGGGCACCCAAGGCCGATATATCGCGAACCATGACTTGCACAGTATTCAACGCCGTATAGCCACTCGGCTCCGTGGAGGCAGATGGCGCGGCACCCGATTGTGGCAGCGGCACGGGGTCATACCGCGAATACAATTGCACCGCCTGAGTCTGAATATCATTTTCCGGCACACCAGCTTTTTGCAAGGCGGCGATGGTGGCCAACATCTGCTTGTTATTTTGTGACAGAGCTGCACTGGCTTGCAAAGCTGAGGATTCGACGCCAATGGTCACTACGGCCCGATCAGGAGTGGTAGCAGCCTGGCCGCTTCCCCACACACTCAATGTAGAAGGCGAGGTGTCCTCGCTAGTTTGCGCTTGGACCGATGGACTTACACAACCAGCGAGCAGACACAATACGGTGATCAGGGCTAGTACCTTCACTCGTGAAGTTTGTTGTAAGCGTGACATGAATTTCTCCTTTCGTTTGGCCGAAAATTCAGCTTATACCCTATCATGAGGGTGCTAAAAAAGTCCCAAACTTTTCTCAAAAAAAACTCAAAACTGCTGCGCCATAGTCGCCGCTTGCTTCCTACAGCGTGATATAATACTTGCGATCTTCTTCATGGAGTAGATGCTATGGGACGCCCAACACCAACTGCTGCGGCTGCCGCTACCACGCCTACTTTTGAGCCGCCCGCACCGCGCTCAATTGAGGATACCGGCTTGCATATCCTGTTTTTGGCCGATCTGGCCCTGAAGATTTTGTACAACGTGGGCAGTCTCACCGGCTTACAAGTTGCCGATCGGATGAAGCTGCCTTTCAACAGCTGCGTCGATCAGGTGTTGGAGTATCTCAAGCGCGAGCAACTGGTGGAGGTCAAAGGCTCTGGTGGCTTTGGCGAGCAGGCCTATCAGTACAACATTGCCAACAAGGGGCGCGAAAAGGCGCAGGAAGCGATGGAGCGCAGCCAGTACGCCGGGCCTGCGCCCGTACCGCTGCCGGTCTACATCAAAGCAATGCAGAAACAAGCGCTGAAGAGTTTCCGTGTTACGCAGCAGGCCATGCGTGACTCGCTAAAACATATGGTGCTCAATCAGCAGGTGATGAGCCAGATCGGCCCGGCAGTGAATTCCGGGCGCAGCATCTTCCTCTATGGTCCACCCGGCGACGGTAAGACGACGATTGCCGAAGCCGTGGGGCGCATGATCCTCACCACCGATCTGCTGGTGCCTTACGCCATCGAAGTCGACGGTGCGATCATCAAAGTTTTCGACGAGTCTAACCATCAGAAAGCGCGCAAGGAGGCCAGCCCCGACAGGAGCCGCGATCCGCGCTGGATCGGCATTCAACGCCCGGTGATTATCGTGGGCGGCGAGTTGACACTGGAGACGCTGGACCTGGTCTGGGACGAAGTCCACAAGTATTATGAGGCGCCGTATCAAATGAAAGCCAACGGCGGCATGTTCCTCATCGACGACTTCGGGCGGCAGCAGGTCCGACCACGCGATCTGCTCAATCGCTGGATTGTGCCCCTGGAAAAGCGCGTGGATTACTTGACGCTGCATACCGGCCGCAAGATCGAAATTCCCTTCGATGTACTGATCGTATTCTCCACCAACCTCGCGCCGCGCGATCTGGTAGACGAGGCCTTCCTGCGCCGCATCCGGCACAAGATCGAGATCGGCGATCCGAACTTTGAAGAGTACACCGAGATCTTCAAGCGCGTCGCCGCGGCCAAGAAGATGGAATACGACGAGCGTGCGCTGGGCTATTTGATCCAGGAATACTACATCAAGTCGCGCCGCCGGCTGCGTGCTGTGCATCCCCGCGACTTAATCGAACAGATGGTGGACATCGCCAATTATCTCAATGTGCCGAAGGTGGTGACCAAGGAGCTTATCGACCAAGCCTGTACGGCCTACTTCGTGGATTTGTAAACCTCGCAACCTCCCGGTGGTTCCAAACCCTGGGAGGTTTTCAACTTGCCTGATACTCATGAATCTTTTCCTACAGCCTCGCGCTCGACCGGTGGTCATCGCCCATCGCGGATCGTCGGCCCACGCGCCAGAAAATACGCTGGCGGCGTTTCAACTGGCTGCCGAGCAGGGGGCCGATGCGATCGAACTCGACGTCGATCTGACACGCGACGGTCACGTCGTCGTGATGCACGATGCGACGATCGATCGCACGACGGATGGGCATGGACGTGTCGGCGATCTGACGCTGGAGGAAATTCGGCGGGCGGATGCAGGCGCATGGAGGGACGCGGCTTTCCGGGGCGAGCGAGTGCCTTTGTTGGAGGAAGTCTTTGCAGCCGTGGGTCAGCGGTTGCTGATCAACGTCGAGATCAAGGGCATGGCGCTGCGTGGCAATGGCCTGGAGGCCAAAGTGGCCGCGTTGATTGAGAAACACAAGCTGATCGATCGAGTCATCCTCTCGTCGTTCAATCCATTGGCGCTGCGGCGCCTGAAGCATGTGAACGCACGTCTGGCGTGCGGCTTGTTGTATGCGCCCGATCTGCCGATCTTTCTGCGGGACGCGTGGCTGGCCCCGCTGATCCCCCAGCTCAATGCGCGGCACCCGCAGCATGCGCAGGTGAACAAGGCGCGGGTGGATCAATTCCACGCGCAGGGCCTGACCGTGAACGTCTGGACGGTCAATCAGGCCGACCTGGTACGTGTCATGGCACAGGCCGGAGTTGATGGTATCATCGGGGATGATCCCGTGTTGCTACGTGAAGCGTTGGAACCGTCAGCGGGCGTTTTCGATCTGTGATTCGTGCGTGATGTAGGTGTTGGGTCAGGTCATTCATCAGGAGGCCAGCCATGATTCGTCAACTCATTGTGAACGCCGACGATTTTGGCCGCACACGCGGCGTGAGCGCGGGTATCCTGCGCGTCCATCTGGAGGGCATCGTCACCAGCGCCACGGCCATGATGAACATGCCGGGCGTAGCGGCCGATCTGCACCTGGCGCAAACCGAGGCGCCGCGTCTGGGCCTGGGCGTGCATCTGAATTTCACGGCCGGACGTCCGCTGCTGCCAACGGAGTGGTGTGCCTCGCTGGTGGACGAACACGGTTACTTTCTAAAGCAGGAAGTGATCACCGCCACCCCTGATCGCCTCAAGCCTGACGAATTGCGCGCAGAGCTGAAGTCGCAGATCACCACCTTTAAGAACGCCATGAACGCGCTGCCCGATCACCTGGACGCGCATCACTTCGTCCATTTGTATCCACCGCTCTTCGAGGTGTATC
>JAUQXC010000799.1 GCA_030834825.1 Thermoflexales bacterium | reverse complement strand
CCGGCTGGTAGCCGGGGTAGACGTTGGGCAGCCCGCCCATGTCGCAGGCACCCTGAACGTTGTTCTGGCCGCGCAGTGGGTTGACGCCGCCGCCGGGAATGCCCATGTTGCCGCACAACATGGCCAGGTTCGACGTTGACTTGACGTTATCCGTGCCTGTGGTGTGCTGGGTGATGCCCATGGCATAGATGATGGCGGAGGGTTTGTTTTGCGCATAGGTGCGCGCGATCTCACGAATGCCATCCGCCGGGATGCCGGTGATCTCGGCGACCTTATCCGGCGGGTATTCGGCTACCAGCGTCTTGAGCGCTTCAAAGTCTTCGGTGCGTTCGGCGATGAAAGCCTCATCTTGCAGGCCCTCGCTGATGATGACATTCATCAACCCATTGAAGAAGGCCACGTCGGTGCCAGAGCGGAAAGAGTAGTAGATGTCGGCCCAATGACCGATCTGGTTCTTGCGCGGGTCAACCACGATGATTTTCGCGCCGCGCTTCTTGGCTTTCAAGATACGCGTGGCAATCAGCGGATGACCTTCCGAGGTGTTCGAACCGATGATCAGAAAACAGTTGGTGTTCGCCTCGAATTCGGGGATCGAATTCGTCATGGCGCCACTTCCAAAGGATGCGGCCAGACCGGCCACAGTGGGAGCGTGTCAAAGACGGGCGCAGTGATCGATGTTATTCGTGCCAATCACCGCACGGGCGAATTTCTGCAGCAGGTAGTTTTCTTCGTTGGTGCATTTGGCTGATGAAAGGAAGGCGATGCTGTCGGGGCCGCTCTGGGCCTTGATCTCGCCAAGTTTATCGGCGACCAGCTTCAACGCCTCGTCCCAGGTGGCTTCTTCCAACTTGCCATTCTTGCGGATCAGGGGTTTCTTCAGCCGGTCGGGATGATTGACAAAAGCATGCACGTTCCAGCCCTTGATGCACAGGCCGCCTTCGCTAATGACATGGTTCTTGGCTGGCAACACACCCACCAGTTTTTGATCCAGTACCTGGAGGTGCAGGGCGCAGCCGGTGCCACAGTAGGGGCAGGTCGTTAGAACATTTTCATATTCAATCATGGCATCTCTCCTTAATGCGGCAACCCGCTCCGCTCGTAATCGCCTTCTTCAAGCACCAGCAATTGCGGCGGTTTTTGGTCCATGACCGCACCGGCCTCATAGTTGAACAGCTCTTTAACGTCGCGGGCCATCAGCCGGAATTGGACAGCCAGCGGGATGTCGGCCGGGCAGGTTTCCTCGCACTCACGACAGGCCACACATTTGGCGGTCATGTGCATAGCGCGGATCAGATGGTACATGGAAGGGTTGGCCATCGGCAGGCGGCCGGTCTCGACCCACTTTTCGTCTTCGAGGGTGCAGACATTGCAGAAACACTGCGGGCAGATGGTGCGACAACCGTAACATTTGATGCAATGCTCGAATTCCTGTTTCCAGAAAGCCAGTCTTTCGGGCTGGCTCATGGCCGCGATCTTCTCTGTCACCGGATCAGGCACGCCCTTGATCGACTGGCCCACCGTCGTCTTGGAGTGAACCGTGAAAGGTTTGGCGCAGCGGCAGAATTCTGCTTCGGCCTGTTCACATTGCAGGCCGATCAGGGTCACGTTGTCCAGGTTGAGCTGCGCGTGCTTAAACATCTCCACGATGCCGCGCTCCTCACAGCCTCGACAGACAATCGCCAGCTTCGCGTCCGGATGGGCGCGCAGGATGATCTTCAACGTGTCGGGGACAGGCTCTTTCGGCCAGAGAGCCAGTTTTGCCAGATCTTCGGGGTGCTCCTTGCTGAACAGGTGGGAGGCGCTGATCCCGCCGGGTCCGATCCGCAAGGCGAGCACGCCGTCAACGTTGGGCAAAACTGCTTCAATGGCTTCTCGTAGGGAAGTTAGCCGGTCGGTCATTTCATCGTCTCCCGGAAGGGCGGCAGAGTGCTGATTTTCTCGGTGAAGTCTCTGATGACGCTGGCAAATTTTTCACCCTCTGCCGCCGAAACCCAGTTAATATACAGCCGCTCCGAATCAATGCCGGTATACTCCAACAGTTTCTTCAGCAGAGGCATGCGCTTGGCAGTCCGGTGGTTGCCCGTGCTATAGTGGCAATCGCCGATGTGGCAACCCAGTACCATCACGCCGTCCGCACCCTCGCGGAAGGTGCGCAGGACTAGTTCGGGGGAGACGCGGCCACTGCATGGTACGCGGATAATCTTGATGTTGGGTGGATATTTCAGGCGCGCCATGCCGGCACCATCTGCACCACGATACGAGCACCAGTTGCACAGAAAGCCGATGATCTTGGGTTCAGTGGTCATGCCGCAACCTCCATGGGAATCAATTCAAATTCCTTCATCGTGTGCATGGCACCGATCATTTCAGCCACCAGTTGTTCATCGGTAAAGTGTTTCAGGCTGATGCACTTGGGCAGGCAGCTGCCCACACAGGTGCCACAACCCTTGCAGAGAGCTTCATTGACGTACGCTTTGCCTTTGTCTTCCCGGTACACAATCGCCTGGTAGGGGCAGGAGGCAATGCACTGCTGACAACCGACACAGGTCTCCTCGTTTACAATGGCTGTGGCGGCTTCGATTTGAATTTGCCCCTGTCCGATGATGGACAGGACGCGCGCCGCAGCTGCGGCTCCCTGCGCGACACTGGCCGGGATGTCCTTTGGCCCTGTGCAGGTGCCGGCGATGAAGACGCCGTCGGTCATGGTGGCGACCGGGTCCAGCTTCGGGTGTTTCTCGATAAACCACTGATCGGCGCTGCATGAGATGCCAAATTTTTGGGCGACTTCTTTCGAGTCCGCTCGCGCTTCCAGGGCAGACGACAAGATGACCATATCCACCGGGATGCGGCGCTGTTTGCCGGCCAGCGTATCTTCCGCCTGGATGATCAATCTTCCCTCTTCGCTGGGCAGGCGCGCCGCGTCGGTCACTTCGGCCACCTTGCCGCGCACAAACAAGGTACCTTCTTCCAGGACTTTCTGGTAGAACTCGTCGTAAGCCTTGAAGGGTGTGCGGATATCAATGTAGAAGTTGTAGACGGTGGCGCCTGTCCGCTCGTGCACCAGATGGGCAAACTTCAGGCTTTGCATACAACAGATGACCGAACAGTAATTGTTATAGTTGCGGTCACGCGAGCCGACGCAATGAATGATGCCGACACTCTTGGGTTGGGTCACGCCGTCGCGCAGGACGATCTTGCCGCCGGTCGGGCCGGAGGCGTTCGTCAGACGTTCCATCTCGAGGCTGGTGAAAACGTTCGGCAATCGAGCGTACCCATAGTTGCTGACTTTGCGGGCATCGAACAGATCGTAGCCGGTCGCCAGAATGATGTTGCCCACTTTCACGGTCAGTATTTCGTCCACCTGGTCAAATTTGATCGCGCCGGTCGCGCAGAATTTCTCGCAGGCTTTGCAGGTGCCCTTCTGGAAATAGGTGCAGTTATCATGGTCGATGACCGGATAGTTGGGGACGGCTTGTGGGAAGGGCGTGTAGATTGCCTTGCGATAACCCAAACCGGCCTCGAACACATCATCGATCACCTTTTTAGGGCACTTTTCCTGGCAGACGCCACAACCGGTACAGAGCGCTTCATCAACAAAGCGAGCCTTCTTACGGATCGTCACCGTAAAATTGCCCACATAGCCTTCTACCTTTTCGACCTCACTCCACGTCAGCAGGGTGATATTTTTATGGTTGCCCGCACTGACCATCTTTGGCGTCAGAATACACGCTGAACAATCCAAAGTTGGGAAGGTCTTGTCAAACTGCGCCATGTGCCCACCGATGGAGGGTTCCCGCTCGACAAGATACACGTGGTTGCCGCTATCGGCGATTTCGAGCGCCGCCTGGATGCCGGCGATACCGCCGCCAACGACCAGAACATTCGCATCGATCGGGACCAGCAGCGCCTCCAGCGGTTGCTGATGCGCCACCCGGCTAACGGCGGCCGCCACCAGCGCCTTGGCCTTTTTGGTGGCCTCGGCTTTATCGCTCGTCACCCACGAATCCTGCTCGCGGATGTTCGCCATCTCGAACAGGTATGGGTTCAAGCCCGCGCGTTCGCAAGCGCCGCGGAAAGTCGCCTCGTGCAGGTGCGGCGAGCAGGAGGCCACCACGACACGCGTTAGTCCCAGTTCCTTGATGTCTTTTCCAATCAATTCCTGGCCGGGGCTGGAGCACATGAACTTGTAATCTCGGGAGACGACGACACCGGGCAAGTGAGCGGCCCAACGCGCGACATCAGCTACATCCACGGTACCCGCGATGTTCGAACCGCAATGGCAGACGTACACCCCGATCTTTTCCTGGACCTCGGTCCTGCTCCCGTTTTTGGTTTTCATTTCTCCACCTCGTCTGTTTCAGCAACCTGATGCCTCAGGGGGAGCGGCTTGGGCATGGGAAGTGCTGCGGTCTTTTTGGGGCGGGCAGGTTTGGTCTCGGGTGCCGGGACTTCCACCCCGATCTTTTCCAGCGCTTTCTTCGCGCTGACCAGTTCCATGCCAAAGCCAAGCTCTTTGGCGTTCATGCCAAAGGCGAGCCCCATCAATTGCGTGAAGAAGATGACGGGGACGTGGTAACTCGTGCCGAAATGATGGTTCATTTCACCTTGATACGCATCCACGTTCATCTGACACATCGGGCAGACGGTTGCCATCAAATCTGCCTGACACTGGTCGGCCGATGAAACCAGGCGGCGGATCAACTCGAATGCAGTGTCGGGGCCAATTTGAGTCATGTGGCCACCGCAACAATGCGTCTTGAGCGGATAATCAATCACTTCCGCGCCGAGCGCTTTGAGGAGCTGATCCAGCTCAACAGGGTGTTCGTAGTCCGACCAGCGCTTTTCGTAATCTGGTCGCGGCACCATGCAACCAAGATATGGCGCCACGCGCAAGCCCGTCAGCGGACGAGTCACCTTGCTCTTGATGGTCTCCAGTCCGATGTCGTAAACGATCACATCCAGCAAATGACGCACATCCAGCGAACCTGGCTCGTAATGCAGATCGCCCGCCGCCAGCGCCTCGTTGACCATCTCGCCGAGTTTCGGCTGCTCGCGCATATAGTAATCGGCCTTGGCCAGATTGAGGTAACATGCCGAGCAAGGCGCAACGACGGTGCGATTGCCATTCGCCTGCTTGGAGGCCAGCGCCAGATTGCGCGAGATGAGCGAGTAGGCGGGTGTCAGACTGATGCCAAGATACTCGGTGGCGCCACAACAGTTCCAGTCCTCGATTTCTTCCAATTCGATGCCAATCACCGGTGCCACTTTCAGGAGCGAGTCGTGATAGGCCTTGGCGCTGGATTCCATCGAACAGCCGGGATAATACAGATATTTATCCATGGGCGCGGACCTCCAGTTCTTTGGCACGGTTTAAAATGGCTTTGAGTTGTTTTATATTCTTGATGCGCTTCGGCATCATGCTCATGCGCTCTTTGGTCAACATGCCGAGAGCCATGGGCATCATGTTGGGCAAGCGCAGTGGGAAGTGCTTCAGGTAGTGCCGTGTTGCCAATCCAAATTCAAAACTGCGCCCGTAATTCTCGACCATATCCACGAACGTTTGCGAGAAATCAGGCGCCGTTGAGCTCTGAAAAAGATGGG
>JAUQXC010000798.1 GCA_030834825.1 Thermoflexales bacterium | reverse complement strand
TTCTGCATTACTTACTCTTCCTCATCGTCGCATCCACTGGATACGGATTACTCGCGCTGGCCGGAATGTCAATGCCGTCATCCGCTATGATCGGGCGGTAACCGCGCGCGATGACGATCACACTGTAAGTCTTGCCGCGCGGAATAGCCGTGTCGGTGCGATAGAACCCCGACGCATCACTGACTCCCGAAGCGATCACTTCGCTGCGGCTTACGGTGTCATCCACGGCGGCCTCCGTGGCGCTGAGGCCTTCTTTGAGAATGAACACCTGCGCGCCCTCGATGCCGCGCCCCGTATCCGAGTTGGTGACGTTGCCTTCCAGGTACACCTGCTCCTGTGACTTGGTCTTCGGCGCCGACGGTCCGCCGCCGCCGGTGGTGCAGGCCAGCAACGTGACATCGTCCACAAAGAAGCTGCTGATGTTGCCCGTGGGATTTTCGGAATGAAAGGCCAACCGCACGGTCTTGCCCGCCAGCTGCGCTAGATCGAACTGCGCCTGCGACCACACCTCATCACCGTCCGAAGAGGTCAGCTCTTCGAGCGCGCCCAGCACATCGCCCTGCGTGTTGGCAGCCAGCACGGTGAACTCTGCCTCGTCGACAAACCAACCCGCCGCGTCCGAGAGTTCCTCGCGAATCAAGCGGTAGTAAGCCAGCTGGACCTGCGTGGCATTGGCCGGAATCTTCACATCCTGATAGATGTACATGACCGACTCTTTGTCGGTGCCGCCCAGCCACGCGCTGCGCGCTCCGGTGCGCGGCAGTTCCGGCTCGATCAGGTCGTCTTCGCCTTTGCCCACGATCGAGATCCAACCGCCGTCGCCTTCAAATGTGCCATTGACGATCAAGTTGGTGCAACCCGTGGGCACATTCTCGTTGGGCAGCGGCTGCTTTTTCTGCGAGGTCGGGGTGCTGGTTGGCGGCGCTGTTTGCGACGAACCGGAAGTGCTCAGACCCACCTTGGGCAGAGCTGTGCGGATTGCCTCTGCTTCAGTGTTACTGTACAGGTCTTGTGCGGCGCGGACGGTCGCGCGAGCGGCATCGGAAAAATCGGAATTGGGCGAGAGATACTGCGTCAGCGTGCGGTAGTAAACCTGTTCCAGCTTCTCCGCCCCCAGGGCGCGCGCGATCAGGTACGCCACCTGGTTGGGGATGCCGCTATTGATGTGCACGCCACCGTTATCGCCCTTGCGGGTGTAGGGCAGATCGGCGTACTCGTCCATATGCGCGGGCTGGCCGATGCTGTTCAGGGGATCGTTGATGTCGTAGGAGTCGCGGGCGTTGGGGTCCTCCAGGCTGCGCAGATACTTTAGCGGGAACGGCGGCGATTTGATGACCGTTTCCCCGATCGTCCAGTTGCCCCGATCGATCAGCGCGCCGAAGACATCGGCATACGATTCATTCAACGCGCCCGATTGGCCTTCATAGATCAGGTTGGAGGTGTGGTCGATGATGCCGTGCGTGAATTCGTGGCCGATCACGTCCAGCCCGTAGGCCAGCGGCTTGAAGATCTTGCCGCCGTCGCCATAGATCATCTGCTGGGCCTCGCCGATCCACGCCGCATTCTCGGCATCTTCGGGATCGTTGCCATAGTGCACAGTGGAGACCAACGGGCTGCCCTGATCGTCGAGGCCATCACGCTGGAATGTATCGAAGTAGTAATCGTAGACCTGGCCCGCGCCATCGTGGGCGGCTTGGGCGATGGCATCTTTCGATCGTTCGCCTTCATCGATTAACAGGCGACCGGGGATGTCGGTGGAGTTGTCGGCGCTGTATGTCATGCGCCGCTTGTCGTGTGTGAGACTGTCGAACTGATGCACCACTTGCGCGCGGCGGGCATTCACGAAGTAGCGCCATTGCCCCAGGGGCGAGTGGGTCATGATCGTTACGTACCACACCAGACGCGGTTGATCGTTTTGATCGACGTGGATCAGCAACTGCGTCTGATCGCGCCGGATCGTCGCCTTGACCCGCGAGCGCTGCGCGGGTTCCAACTGTTTGTTGAGCAGATCGTCCAGTGCGAGTTCTTCCGCTGCGGACTGGCGCACCTTGGGCGTCGTATTCAGCTCGATGTCAGGACGGAAGTGGCCATTGACGGTCACCACTTGATGTTGTGTGTCCAGGTGGACGATCAATTGATAACCGAAGACGGGCAGACCTTGATAGACCTGTGACAGGCGCACATGCGACCAGCCTAACTGCTTGTCGGTTTCGTTGCGCAAAAGTTGCAATTCCTCGGCCACACTGCGGAGTTTGAAGAGGGCGCGGTTCTCATCCAGGAAGCCGCGCGCAATCGCGATCGGGTTGCCGAGTTCCGCCGCCGTTGGTCGATATGGCAGGCGCGCCGCCGGATCGCGACCGGTGAGAAAGTTCGGCACCTCCGATCGGGTTTCCCAATTCACGGCCAGAGCGCTGTGCGATCGCGCTTGCAGTTGATTGAATGCCGCCTGCGGGCCGGCTGGCTCAGGCCGGGCGGCAGCCTCCAGGGAAAACGGCACGGTGGCAGCGAGCAGGGTCAGTGCCAGGATCAGACGCAGGAGCATAGGTTTGTGCATGAGGCCACCTCGAGGTGGGAAATGAAGGAAGTGCGGTCGGCGTGATCTTACACTATTTTTGTGCAACGTGCATTATCGAACGACAGTGAAATCGTGAGAGATTGCCAATTGACGGTGTGTACCGGGGCAGGTACACTTGCGGCCATGTTCGAGCAGCGCGATAGCTGGATGACGACCACCATGATGACTACGACACCCAAACGGGTAGCCGTCGCTTCGTCGTGAGTGGATGCAAGTCGAAAGTTCGACATCAAACGCGGAGCCAAACGGCTCCGCGTTTTTTATTCACCCTCCCGGAGATTCCGAACTTCAGGGAGGGTCCTGGAGGAACACATGGGCACTCTGATCATGAAGTTCGGCGGCACCTCGGTTGGCAGCGCGGCAGCGATCTGCGCCACCGCTCAGATCGTGCAGGCGGCGCGGCCAGTCTGGCCGCAGGTGGTGGTGGTCGCTTCGGCGCTGAGCGGCGTAACCGATCTGTTGTTGAAAGGCGCGCAGACGGCGGCTGACGGTGACGCGCATACCTTTCGATCGATCGCGCAGGACCTGCGCGCCAAACACTTTTCGGTATTGAGCGATCTGATCAAGCCGCCGGAACAAGCGTCGGTTGCGCGCGCCACGGTGGAAGTTTACGTGGGCGAGTTTGAGTCGTTGTGCCACGCCGTCAATGTGCTGGGTGAAGCTTCACCACGTGCGCTGGATGCGATCAGCTCGCTGGGCGAGCGTCTCAGCGTTCAGCTGATCGCGGCCCAGCTGAAGGCGATCGGGGTCGCCGCAGAACCGATCGAGGCCTCGGAGCTCGTCGTGACCGATGGGCATTTTCAAACCGCCAACCCAATCGAGACACTCACCCGCGCAAAGACGCGGGGCCGCTTGCTGCCGCTGCTCGCTAAAGGCGTGACGCCGGTCGTGACGGGCTTCATCGGTGCGACGCAGGACGGCGTGATCACTACGCTGGGCCGGGGCGGCAGCGATTTCAGCGCGGCGATCCTGGGTGTGGCGCTGGACGCCGACGAAGTGTGGATCTGGACGGATGTGGACGGCGTGATGACCACCGATCCGCGCATCGACCCTGCGGCGCAAACGCTGTCTGCGCTGACCTTTCGCGAAATTTCCGAACTGGCTTATTACGGGGCCAAGGTGCTGCATCCCAAGACCATCCGGCCTGTCGTGGAACGCGGCATCGCTTTGTGGATTAAGAACACGTTCAACCCCAAGTATCCCGGCACGCAAATCGTGCGCGACAACGGCCATGTTACTGGCAGGCCCATTCACGGCGGCGTCAAAGCGGTGGCGGTGATTCGTGGCCAGACGATGATCACCGTGGAGGGGCGTGGCATGCTGGGCGTACCGGGTGTAGCCGCCCGCACGTTCGGCGCCGTGGCGCGCACCCACACGAGTGTGTCGTTGATTTCGCAGGCTTCGTCCGAGCAGAGCATTTGCTTCACTGTGCCGGACAGTTTGACGAGCAGTGTCATCGCCGCCGTGCAAGAGGAGTTCCGCCGCGAATTGGCCGATCGTGACATCGATGCGGTGACGGCGCTGGAGCAGGTCGTCATTGTGACCGTGGTGGGCGCAGGCATGCGTCACACGCCCGGCATCTCTGGCCGCGTCTTTGGGGCACTGGGTGCAGAGCGGATCAACATCATCGCCATCGCACAGGGGTCGAGCGAGTGCAGCATTAGTTTGATCGTAGACCAGCAGGATGCGGATGCGGCGGTGCGGGCGATTCATCGATTGATTGTGAATCCGTAATTGAAAACGTCATTGCGAGCCGCTTGGCGGCGACACATGCGCCTGCGCAAGCGCAGCGCAGTGCAGGTGAGCAATCTCCTGCACCGACAAGGGGATTGCTTCGTCGGCCTCCAGCCGCCTCGCAATGACGATCTATCTAAGGAGCAATCATGTCTAAAATCAAAGTTGCCGTGTTGGGTGCTACCGGAGCGGTGGGTCAACGCTTCGTGCAGTTATTGGAGAATCATCCGTGGTTCGAGGTAACGGCATTGACAGGCTCGGATCGATCTGTCGGACGGTTGTATGGTGAGGCCTGCCGCTGGGTATTGGATCGACCGCTGCCGGAATACGCTCGCACGATGAAAGTGGTGCCGACCGAACCCGGTTTGGACGCCGTCATCGCGTTTTCGGCGCTGCCGTCCGATCAAGCTCAGGCGCTTGAGCCAGCGTTCGCGCAAGCCGGGCACAGCGTCTGTTCCAATGCCTCGTCGTATCGCATGGACCCCGATGTGCCGCTGCTCATCCCCGAAGTCAATCCCGACCACACAGCCTTGATCAAGGTGCAGCAGCAGCAACGCGGCTGGAGCGGCTTCATCGCGACGAATCCCAACTGCACGTCCACCGGTTTTACCATCGCCTTTCGCCCGCTGCACGATTTGTTCGGGATCACGAAAGCGTTCGTGGTGTCGATGCAGGCGCTGTCGGGGGCGGGTTATCCGGGCGTGGCCTCGCTGGATGCGGTGGATAATGTCGTGCCCTACATCGGCGGTGAAGAGTCGAAGGTGGAGAGCGAACCGTGCAAGATGCTGGGCAAGTTGAACGCCTCGCACGTGATCGACGCGCCGATCAAGATTTCAGCGCACACCAATCGAGTGGCGGTGATCGATGGGCACACGGTCTGCGTCTCGCTGGAGTTCAATCAACCGATCGGGCCGCAGGAAGCTGTACAGGCTATGTTGGATTACGAATGGGATGAGACGGTGCGATCGCTGCCGTCTTCACCCGCGCGTGTGATCGAAGTGCGTTCGGAACCCGATCGACCGCAGCCCCGCCGCGATCGGGACGCGGGCCAGGGCATGACCACCGTCGTGGGCCGTGTGCGCGAAGATCCGTTGTTCCAGGTGAAGTTCGTCGTGCTGTCGCACAACACCATTCGTGGTGCGGCAGGCGGATCGTTACTCAATGCAGAACTGCTGGTGGCACAGGGCTTGGTGAAGTGAGACAAGAGATCTGACAGGTGGCCACAGAATGCAGGAATGATCGGGATCATTTGGCCCACCTGTCAGGTCTGGGGTGGCACAGGAATTGTGAAATGGAGAAGTGACCAGCCTACAGGTGTACCCTTCCGGCCTTCCCACTAAAGGCGCTTTGAACTTTCCTTTTCAATTCAGACTCTACTGACTTGAGCAGGATTATTGGCACATGTTCCCGGTCCGCTCTGCGTGGCTACATCCGCCGTTCAAGCACGCTGGATGTAACCATTCAGCGAGAGCGATTCCCGTTGAAGTCCAGAGAGCCTCAATTCAGAATATCCCGCGTCCATGTTGTCTTATACCATCCACAGCGATGCAAGCGCGCAGCGTTGCTTCGCGTCCTCAGGATCGGCAATCCGCCTGTCAGCCACTTGTCGTGAAGTCGGCGGCAAAATCTGCGCCGCTGACTCAGAAGGCGTGTATCATGATGAACGTGGAGACTATGCGGGGAAATTTTGTCCACCAGAGGAGCACAGCATGTTTAGGCAGTCCCGCCGTAGTCCGTTATCCGCTATCGCCCTGATGTTCTTGTTGGCGGCTTGTAATGCGCCGACCCCGGCGCCTGTTGCCGCCCCAACCGAGCTACCAACATCGATTCCACCTACAGCAACTGCTCTCCCGCCTACAGCTACCACGGAGCCGACGATCACGCCTACGCCCAAGCCGTCCCTGTCACATCTGATGTTTGCCGATAACCCGGACATGACCGAGGCGCAGCCAGATGGGGCGAAGTTTGACTTGGGTGTGCAGACTGTCTATGCGGGACTGGATTTTGCCAATTTGCCTGCCAAGTCGAAGATCCGTTGGGTCTTAACACGTGATGATTACGAAGTCTTGGGAGCGAATGAATATCTCACCACCACAACGGGCAGCGCCACGCGCGTGCTTATCGATCAGCCGAAGCTAGCGTTGCCGGGTGTTTACAAGTTGACGGCTACGGCAGGCTATTGGGGAGTGTCCGCCTCATTCACGATCGATGTGACAGGCATGAAGCCGGGCACAGTGGTGCTGACGGAGCGCTTCGACAATAATGATTTGAACTGGGATGCTTATTCCGACGATGGCAGTTCGGTGCTTATTGATCGAGGTCAGCTCCAGATTTCGAATGAGGAAGCCAATTCCAGCGCTTCATCCTATCTGGGGGCAGTTCTGAAGGATTTTGACGTTTCTGTAGCGGTCCAGAGAATAGAGGGTGCGCGGGATGGCTTTTATGGCATTCTGTTTCGTCAGCTGAAAGGCCGTGGTTATGCGTTCGAAGTAACGGATAATGGCTATTTTAACGTTGCGACCTGGACGGACCAGGCTTACACCCATTTGATTGAGTGGACCTACTCGTCGGCGATTAAGCCCGGGCAGATAAACTCCCTGCGCGTGGTCGCCCGCGACGACAAGTTCGCCTTTTATATTAACGAGCAGCAGGTCGCCATTTTGTCTGATGATCGGTATCAAACCGGCAGCATTGGTTTTTGGGCAGGGAACTTCAAGCAGGCGGGTCTGAAAGTGACCTTTGATGATATGATCGTCACTCTACCTGAGGAGAGCGCTCTGGCTGCCGTACCGACGAAAGCCGCCACTATTCTTCCGCGAACAACGTCGGCTCCGGCGCCGACCGCCAAACCCCAGACCCTGCCTCTGGTCGATGTGGTCGCGCGAACGCGCAAAGCGGTCGAATCGCTGGGCGGCGCACTGGATCGTTTGTACGGCGGCGGTTTCGAAGCATGCGCACCCTTCATGGCCGACTACAATGCCGTAGTTGGTGCCCCAACGTTTGATGTCGCGGCGCAGCCTGACAAGGTGCAGGGCGCTTATGCAGCCTATCGGCAGGCCGTGGCGCTCATTCTGGATAAGATCGATGCGATCGCCGGAGTATGCCGCAAGGGTGGGGGGATGCCCGGCCGCTTGAGCTTTGACCTCGCCCGCATGGCCGTGAACGATGCCGGTAATTTGCTGATTGGCGCCCTGGCCGCTTTAGGCCAGTAAAGCTTTGTTTACCATTTTTTTGATGAAAGGATCAATGATGAGCCGCTTCACCTTGTGTTGTGTAATCGTACTGCTGAGCGTGATGACTGCGTGTACGGCACCCACTCCCGCACCAACGATTACAACTGTTCCAACCGAACCACCGACTGCAACGCCGGTACCGCCGACGGCGACTGCGCTTCCGACGAATACGCCAGTACCGCCAACAAATACACCGCGCCCGACGGCAACGCTGCTTCCGACGGAGACACCTGCGCCGCCGGCCACACTATTGCCGACCAACACGCCTAAGCCTGCCGCTACCAAGGCTGTTACTCCCCAGCCGACCAACACCAAGAAAGCGGTTGCTCCGGTTTCGACGGGCGGGGGAGTGTCGTCACAACCCTCAACGCTGCCCACCTCGATCGATCAGGCGTTCAGTACAGCGCAAGTCGTCAGGGGCCTGCTCGATCAAATAGCGGGTGGCGGCGGAGTAGAGTTGTGTACGCCGTTAATCGAAAAGTACCAAAGCCTGCATAATGCACCGACTTACGATATGATCGGGCAATCCAGTGAACTGCAGCAGGCCTATGCCTTGTACCGCCAGGCGGTCGATATATTGACCGAAAAAACCACCGCCGTTCAGGCATGCGGTCAGGGAGGTGGTGTCATAGGGGGCGTGGAAATCGGCACCATTCACAAGATTGTTTCAAAGGCGATTAATGCGCTAGGCCAGGCTCATGATTGGGCCCAACGCGCTGTGCGCCTGTCGCATGATAGCTCGTTGGCAGATGCGATCAAGCGGGTACGCGTGGCCGTGGTCAACTTGCTCGCGACAATCGAAAGTTCGGGACGACAACCCTGTGGTCCTTTTGTGGCCGAAGGCAACCTGGTGATCAATGCGCCGACATACGATGTAAGCGGGGAGTCTGCTACAATACAGAACGCCTATGCGCTTTATCGACATGGTATAGATGTGGCAATGGAGAAAGCGGCGCCGCTTGTCGATATGTGCAATAAAGGCGGGGGGCAGATTGCGGCGTTTGATCGCGGCGTCGCCCGTCTCAAGTTCCAGGAAGCCCTAACGCTTCTCGATCAGGCGCAGGCTGTTTTGTCGCAGTAACAGCAGACTTAGGCAAGGAGAAACGTGTTTGTACTACTTCAACGATCTTTGTGGTTGGCAGTATCGACGGTGTTGCTGGCGGCCTGCGGCATATCGACTCCCGCGCCAATACCCACCGTCGTCCCAACCGAACTGCCAACCGCGATACCGCACACCCCGCTGCCGCCCACGCTTTCACCTGACGCCAAGCCGGGGCTGAGTAACTTGCGCTTTGCGACCCGCGAAGATTTACAGGACGCGCAAGGCGACGGCGTGAGCTTTGACGTGGGCGTCTCCACCATCTTTGTCGCGGTGGACTATCGCGACTTGCCGCCGAACACGGAACTGACTTGGCGCTTCAATGGCGGAAATCTTGGCGATACCTTTGAAAAACA
>JAUQXC010000797.1 GCA_030834825.1 Thermoflexales bacterium | reverse complement strand
GGCGGGTTCCAAAAAGCACTCGACATCATGTCGCTGCAGAACGATTTGGGCAACGATCCAGAGCTGTACTACGTCACCGTCTTCGGCGCACCCGGCAGTTCTGCGCCCTGGGGGTGGCGTTTCGAGGGCCATCACCTGTCGCGTCATTTCACCATCGTGAACGATCAGGCGGCGCTAATGCCGTTTTTCCTGGGATCGTGGCCAACGGTCAGCAGCAACGGACTCAAAGCGATGGAACGTGAAGAGTGGGCGGCGCGTGAGCTCATCACCGCGTTGGAGGGTGAGCAACGCGAGATAGCCATCTTTCAGCCCAGAACTCTCGCGCGCCATATCACCCAAAACCAGGCCCAGGTCGCACCACTCGATCCAGTGGGGATTCCGGTTATCGATCTCGATCCAGATCGACAGACACTCGTCAGCGAGATCATTAACACGTACCTTAATACACTGCCCGCCGAAGTGGCAGCCGTGCAGCTCGCGCGGGTAGCCGAGGCCGGTCTGGAGAACATCCGCTTTGGGTGGGCGGGTTCGATCGAACCACGCCGGCCCCACTACTATCGCTTGCAAGGCCCGACCTTTCTGCTGGAGCACGATAATTCGCGCAACGGCGGGACACACATTCACAGCGTGTGGCGCGACTTCAGCGAAGACTTTGGTCAACAGCTGGCCTAGCTGAAGAGTACCCTCTGTGACACAGACCGAACTGCCTTTGCCACAGTCTAAGTCCACGCCGTGGCTACGTGCGAACTGGCACCGCGTCCTGGCGCATGGCGTGGGGTTGATCACGCTGATCTGGCTGGGACTGGACTACCTCACCGAGGAAGATATCTTCACGTTCAACCGCATCGTGATGCTGCGCACCGGGTCGGCTGGTTTGCTGCTCCTGGTGGGCTCCTTCGCCTGCACGCCGCTCAGCCGCCTGTTCAACTGGCAGCGCCCCATACAGATCCGAAGAGCGTTGGGGTTATATGGATTTCTGTACACGGTCTTGCACGTCTGGAACTATGCTGTGTGGGAAAGCGGATTGGATTGGGAGCTAATCGCGCGCGATTTGGAGGAACGGCGGGCCATGACCATTGGCTTGCTGGCGCTGCTGGCCCTGATCCCCTTAGCCGCTACATCGACGCACGGGTGGCAAAGACGGTTGGGTAAACGTTGGCGCAAACTTCACCGGTTGGTTTACCTGGCGGTACCGTTCAGCGTATGGCACTACCTCTGGTTGGAGCGTGACATCATCACCGTGCCCCTGATCTATGCCGGCGTGGTCGTCGTGCTGCTGGTGTTGCGTGTGCCCAGCGTGTGGCACATGCTACGTCGTATCATCGGCGGGTCTTCATAGTGATTCGTCTATCCAACGCGAATGGACATTTGCCCAAACTGTAGGGAAGTTGCCGATTTTGAACCTGTGTGGACTATATCATTTTGACAGATGCACCCAATACCATATAGCATAAAACACAAACAGGCTCGCTGGAACCACAATGAACATGAATGGACACATTGTCAATGCGACAAACTAAACAGGCTCACCGGAGCAGGGCACGATACTATCAAATACAGAACATTTTCCGAAACCGGGAATAGTCATCACCCAGATTTGTCCAATTAGCAACAACACCGGTAAGAGAAACGAGATCACTATCACTATAACCAGATACGTGTCTTGAGGCAAACGCTTCGCTAAAAAGCGAGCAAGTATGATCACGCCACTGAGACCAGCGGAAAAGAGGAGGAAGGCCGAGAGGTATTTAGGATCAGCGAAAGATGGTAGCATCGAATCAGGTTGCTTCTCCAGAAAAGCCACCAGATGGCACATCCTTCAGATTAAGTGCCGATCAATCGTGCGCGTGGTTCAATCCTTGATCAGCAAAGGACACAGGATCTTCCAGCGGCTCCAAATGCGCCGTGACTATGGCACCCGGGAGCATGCGGCAAATCTCATCTTCGATCTGCTCCAGCACTTCATGCCCATGCTGTACGGTCCACGATCCCGGCACAAGAATATGAAACGAAATGAAACGTCGGGCCGCAGCCTGGCGTGTGCGCAGCGCATGATATTCCACGCCTAGCGGTTTGTAGTTCTCCAGCACGCTCACCACGGCAGCCTGTTCCTCGATCGGCAGCGAGGCGTCCATCAGCCCCTGCACAGAACGGCGCAGCAGGCCGATCGCCGTCCACACAATGTTGACCGCTACCAACAAGGCGATGATCGGATCGAGCCGCTCCCAACCCGTGATGGCGACCGCCACCACTCCGCCGATGACGCCGATTGATGTCCAGACGTCCGTCATCAAGTGCTTGCCATCTGCTTCTAGCGTGATCGAATCGTATTTCTTTCCAGCCTTCAGCAACACGCGCGACACGAAGAAGTTAATGGCCGAGGCGGCCACCGCCACGATCACACCAATTCCCACATCTTCCAATGGCTGCGGATTGAACAAACGCTGGATAGCGGCGTAAGCAATCGTTACCGCCGCGATCAGAATCAGACCGCCTTCAATGCCGCTGGAGAAATATTCGGCTTTGCTGTGGCCGTGCGCGTGGCTCTCATCGGCGGGACGCGCTGCAATCGTGAGCATAATCAGCGCCACAATCGCGCCGACCAGGTTGACCAGTGATTCCGCCGCGTCCGACAGCAAGCCGACTGAGCCGGTTAGCAAAAAGGCTGTCGTCTTGAGTAAGATCGTGGCGATCGCCGCACCGATGGACAACCAAGCATATTTTTTGAGAGAAGGTCGTTCCATAAGGTCGATTGCCTTTGATGAAGAAGCGCCCCGCCAAAAACCGTATCGGCGGGGCGCACTTGTTTCTACGAAATAGCGAGATACATTAGATTTAAGCGTTGCCTACGCGATGGCTACGCTCGCATCAAGATACACATCCTGAATGGTATTGAGCAGCGCCACGCCATCTTTCATCGGCTTCTGGAACGCCTTGCGACCCGAGATGAGGCCCATACCGCCTGCGCGCTTGTTGATGACAGCCGTCGCCGCCGCTTCGCCCAGGTCGTTCTTGCCCGACGCGCCGCCACTGTTGATGAGACCGATGCGGCCCATGTAGTTGTTGGCGATCTGATAGCGCGTGAGATCGATCGGGTGCTCACTGTTCAACTCGTTGTACATTCGCTCGTCCAGCTTGCCGTAGGACGAACCACCCATATTCAACGCCTTGAAACCACCGTTGTTCTCCGGCAGCTTCTGCTTGATGATGTCGGCCTGGATCGTCGCGCCCAGGTGATTGCCCTGGCCGGTCAGGTCCGACGACACGTGATAGTCGGTCGACTTGCCTTCCGCATCTTTGACTTTGAACGCGTTGTTGCGCAGATAGCACCACAATACCGTGGCCAGGCCAAACTCGTGCGCCAGCGCAAAGGCCTGCGATACTTCCACGATCTGCCGGCCGCTCTCCGGTGAGCCGAAATAGATCGTTGCGCCGACGGCGGCCGCGCCCATATCCGCGGCCTGCTTGATCGTGCCGAACATGATCTGATCGGCCTTATTGGGGTAGGTCAGCAGTTCGTTGTGATTAATCTTGACCATGAAGGGGATCTTGTGCGCGTACTTGCGCGCCACGATGCCCAGCACGCCGAAGGTCGAGGCGACCGCATTGCAGCCGCCTTCAATCGCCAGCTTCACGATGTTCTCCGGATCGAAGTAATCGGGGTTCTTGGCAAATGACGCGCCGCCGCTATGCTCGATGCCTTGATCGACCGGCAGGATCGACAGGTAACCGGTGCCGCCCAAGCGCCCGTGTTGATACATCCACGCCAGATTCCCTAGCACACGGTTGTTGCGATCAGAATTGATGAACATCCGATCGACCCAATCCGGCCCCGGCAGATGCAGCCGCTCCTTCGAAATCTTGGGCGCGTTGAAGCCCAGCAAATAGTCAGCCTTATCGCCCAACAGTTGCGCTACGTTGCTCATGGTAACTCCTCTTTAAAGAATAGGATTGATGTCAAGCGGAGCAGGCTTTCACCTGTCCAGAATGTCTTAGCGACCGTCGCAAGTTTACCACCAATTGGCCGCGTGGGAACGGCGGCGCGCTCTCGATTTTACCCGAAAATTCGCCGGCCGCGACTTACCTTTGTCCTCAATCACACGGTAACTTGTCACCCTTCGGCATTCCAGCACAGGAAATCGCAGTGGGGAGAAAGACCAGGGACGGTGTGTTGAAGACGGGTCAGCGGCCGGTCACAGGATATAGATCGGGTTGCTGAAAATCCAGCCCCGGCCCCGGCGGTAGGCCTCCACCCGATAGGCCCCAGCTTCGACTGAGGTAAATTTCAACTTCGTGCCGTTGGCGCGCGCCACCACACCCTTGCCCGCCCGCACAAGTTGAATCGTCGCCGGCTGCGGCACCTCCACTTCGAAGTTTACCGCGCCGGCACGGCGCAGCTCTTCTCCCAGTATGGCATGCTCGGAAGCGCTGCGCGCCTTGAACGAAAAGCCCTGCGTCGATCCCAGCAGATCGTAGCCAACCCAGCCGCGCCCTTTTTCCAGCGCCGAATAGATCAAGTATTTGTCGTACTCGACATCGCTGGTCAGCCCCTCGTCGATCAGCAGGTGCGTGTTCACGCAGCGAAAGAGGTACTCGTAAGGGAAGATCACGCGCTTGAATGGTCCCAGGGAGAAGTTGAAGGCGTGCGCATCCGAGTTGCCAAAACCGACCACATGCCCGCCGGCCGCCAGCAGATCATCCCACAACTTCAGCGTCTCCTTGAACGGCCCGCGAATGGCCCGCTGCGGATAGCGCGCATAGTAGATCGCGCCCAGACGATGAGGCAACCGCGCCTTGTACTCCGACATGTAGTTCCAGATTTCCAGGCCCACATAGCCCTGCACGTTCCAATCGACCCAGGGAATACCCGGCTCGTGCATGAACTTCAAGGGATAGTCAAATGGATGGGCGATAAAGGTCAAGCCGCCGCGCGCCCGCGCCGCCTCGATTAACTCCTGTGGATTCGCCGCGCACTGGCTGAGCTCGGCTTCAGCGCCGTACACCAGAAGGTGATTCACTTGCGGGTAGCGCCGGTTGTTATGCACCTCCTGCCCCACCAGCACCAGCACCTCGTGGTGATAGCCCTGCGGCCCCTGGACCCACACGTTGTGATCAGTCACGACGATAAAATCAAGCCCGGCCTGCGCTGCGGCCCGCGCGATCTGCTCGTGATACCACGTCCCATCGGAATAGGGCGTATGCATGTGGAGGTTGCCGACGACTTCGTGTGTCACTGATCTGTCCTGCTTGACGTCAATCCCGCGCACGCGGGTGTCCAACGCTTAAACGTTGGATTCCGGTGTGCGCGGGTGTGACGGATGAATAAGGCTTTGGTGCATGAATATTTTCAGCCCCACATCAATGGGGAAATCGTTCCAAGAGTTGCGTCTACGCCCCACAGCTGATGGAAGCCTGGCCTAAAATAAGGCGCGTAGTTCGAAAAAGCCGATTCATGCACCAAAGCCGATGAATAAGGTAATTACTCAAACAAGCTCGGCTGCGTGGGCGCAAACTCCCCATTTGGTCCTGCCCAGCGAGACCGCTTCAAATCAATCTTGCCGCGTGAATCGAAGCTGATCCCTTCCGCCTCTAGACGCAGGCGTTGTTTCTCGGCGTGCTCGCCCCGCAGTGAGATTTTGCCCTGGGCGTTGATCACGCGCTGCCACGGCACATCCTCTGGACACACGGCCATGGCGTAACCGACGATGCGCGCATCACAGCCCTGTCCCACCAATTGAGCGACATCGCCATACGTGGTCACTTTGCCAGCGGGGACCTGGCGCACGATATCGTAGACGCGCGGGAAAAGCGTGTGGGTTTGCGGATCGATCTGCATGGCATCATTATACTCGCGCCGAATAGACGCGGCAAACACCGGGTGGGTGATGCTATAATCCCTTTAGAGACCTGACAGGTTTTCTCGCACTGCAAGTCAGGTCGATCGACAGCCCACCTCGGCTCAACGATAACATGATCTGGCGCCCAAACCCGACCAGGTCTTTCCAGAAAGGCCCTGTCATGAACAATCAAGATGTCGCTCGCACCTTTGAACTACTCGCCGATATGCTCGACATTGAGGGCAAGGAGAACCGGTTTGCGATCCTGGCCTATCGCCGTGCGGCGGAGCAGATCGCCAATCTCGATCGGGACATTAACCCAATCGCGCAGGCGGGCGAACTGCGTTCGATCTCCGGCATCGGGCAGGCCATCGCCGATAAGATCACCTTGCTGCTCAGTACCGGCTCGTTCGATCTGCTCGATCGGCTGAAGCGCGCGATCCCGGCGGGCGTAGTCGAGCTACTGGCCGTGCCGGATATGGGGCCGAAGCGCGTGAAGATGTTGTGGGAACAGGCTGGCGTCAACAACGTCGCCGAATTGGAGCAGGCCGCGCGTGCCGGCAAGTTGGCGGGACTGCCCGGCATAGGCCCGAAAATGGAGGCCAAGATCATCGCGAACATTGAGACCAACCGCCGGCGCAGTTCAAACGTGCGCATTCCGTTGGGTATCGCATATCCGCTTGCCTATGCGATGTTGAAACGGCTGATGTATGTGGACGGCGTGCAGCGCGCCTCGGTGGCCGGCTCCCTCCGCCGGATGAAGGAAACGATCGGCGATCTGGATCTGCTCGTCTCGGCAGAGAAAGCCGAGCCGGTCATGGACGCGTTTGCGGAACTATCGTCCGTGGCCGAAGTCATCGCGCGCGGGCCGACTAAATCCAGCGCGCGCCTGCACTCCGGTCAGCAAGTGGATTTGCGCGTGATTCAACCCAAGCATTGGGGCGCGGCCTTGCTCTACTTTACCGGCTCCAAAGATCACAATGTGCGTCTGCGCGAGCTGGCTTTGAAGAAGGGCTACTCGCTTAACGAGTATTCGCTGACGCGCGTGAAAGACGGCAAGGACTTCTTCTACCGTGAAGAACACGATCTGTACGAAAAACTGGGGGTGCCCTTCATTCCACCGGAACTGCGTGAAGATCGCGGCGAGTTGGAACGCGACATCCCACGCGTGATCGAACTGGCCGATATCCGTGGCGATTTGCAGATGCACACCCAGTGGAGCGACGGCGAAACGACCATCGAGCAAATGGCGCGGGCCGCGCAAGCGCGCGGTTACGAGTACATCCTGATCACCGATCACTCGCAGTCGCTGGGCGTGACCAACGGCCTGACACCGGAACGCCTGAAGGAGCAGCGCCAAGAGATCAATGCCGTGAACGCGTTGGATTTGGGGATTCGCGTCTTGCAAGGCGCAGAGGTTGAAATCAAGGCCGACGGATCGCTGGACTATCCCGACGAGGTGCTGGCCTCGCTGGATATTGTGCTGGCCTCGCTGCACACTTCGCTGCGACAAGAGCATGACAAAGTCACCCAGCGCGCGCTACGCGCGATTCGTAATCCGCACGTCGATATCTTTGCGCATCCCACGGGACGGCTCAACTTCGAAGCCGGCGATCCCAGAAAAGCACGCGAAGGTGCCGACCTCGACCTGGAAGCCATCTTCGCTGCCTGCCAAGAGACGGGCACGATCCTCGAAATCAACGCCAGCCCCGAACGGCTCGATCTCAACGATCTGAATGCGCGCCGCGCGCTGGATGTGGGCTGCACACTTGTCATCTCGACCGATGCGCACAACCCGGCGATGTTGAGCAACATCCACTATGGTGTCGCCGTAGCTCGTCGAGCCTGGGCAACACCCGAGCGGGTGGTGAACACCTGGCCGTTAGAGAAACTGCTGAAGTACGTGAAGCGTGACGCGTGATGCGTCACGCAGCGCAAATCATCATTGGCGAAAGCGACTATTCAACGATGACGGTCGATTCCTATTCCTTTGGCTATCCCCGGCAGTGCAGCCAGTGTGCCGCAATCTCGACCTGTACGATGAGCTTGCAAGTAGCACCCTTTTACCGCAGCGGCGCTGGCCTGCGGCTTATGCTCATCGGGCAAGATCCCACCATTCGCCACAAAACCGAACGAGTCAAGCAAGTGTTGATGCTTGATCAGGTCAACAGTCAACTATCACGTTGGCTCACCACCTTGTTCGGCGCGAAGCGCTTTGCAGCGTTGACACTCTATGCGACCAATCTGATCAAATGCACACTCGGCGTAGTACCTTCCACTGCGCCACCAGGTGGTCTTAAATTCTTGAGGCCCTACTTCGAGAATTGTCGCACGTATCTCGTGCAAGAGATCAGACGGTTTAGACCCGCTGTGGTGCTGACCCTCGGCGAACCGACACACAAACTGCTGACCGAACAATTGGCTAACGGCCAGCACATTCCACTGGATATGAAGCAAGCCTTCACCGGACAATTCTTCCGCGCCAAACTCGGCGATGTGGAATTCGACTATTCACCCTGTCTGCACCTTCAGACCTTTCGCGTGGCCGAGACTTATGGCGATAGTGTAAAGCACTTTAAAGCCGGCTTACTGGAGCGCGTCAAGCCGCAGAGCGAATGAACGAAGCAAAGCGCATTTGGCGCTTCCCGGCAAATTGATGTATGCTTGCCTCGTATGGAACTCGTCGGCAAGACCTTAGGCCAATATCACCTCATCGAGATGATCGGGCGCGGCATGGCGTCCGTCTACAAGGCACATCAACCCGCGCTCGATCGCCATGTCGCCGTCAAGGTGCTGCTGCCGCAGCAGGTGGGCGCCCCTGACTTCAGCAAACGCTTCGTCCGCGAAGCCAAAGCCGTCGCGCAACTCAATCACCCCAACATTCTGCCCATCATCGATTACGGCCAGACCGCTGAACTGATCTACATTGTCATGAAGTATGTCGCGGGCGGCACACTGTCCGATCGCTTGAAACAGCCGATCGATTTGCCGACCACCGCCCGCCTGATCTCCCAGATCGCCGCCGCACTCGATCACGCCCATCAACGCGGCATCATCCATCGCGACGTGAAACCCTCCAACGTGCTGTTGGACGAAGGCGCGTGGGTGCAACTGGCCGACTTCGGCCTGGCCAAGATCATGGGCAGCGATCAGTTGTTGACGCATAGCGGGTTAAGCCTCGGTACCCCGGCGTATCTGGCGCCCGAACAGGGCCAGGGCAATCCCAGCGACCACCACGCCGATGTTTATTCGTTAGGCGTCATCTTGTACGAGATGGTCGTGGGCCACCTGCCCTTCACCGCCGAGACGCCCCTGGGCATCGTCATCAAGCACATCTACGAACAGCCGTTGGCGCCGCGCGCTTTGAATCCCGCACTATCGGAAGCAATTGAAGCGGTGTTGCTCAAGGGCCTCGCCAAACCGATCGAGCAGCGTTACCATTCCGCCGGTGAGCTCGCCACCGCTTTTGAAGACGCGATCGCGGGAGCGCCGCTCAACGCTCTCGCCTCGGTGCAGAACATCGACGTCGATCTTACGCTGCCAGTTCAATCACGCACCACCCCGCCGACTCCGATCAGCACTTCGCATCAAGTCCTCCTGCAAGAAGCCGTGCCGGCTGTGCCGCATTTCCTGGGGCGCACGACCGAACTGGAGGCCTACCGCACCCGGCTCGATCGCGATCGCTTCATCATCGTGACCGGTATGGCGGGCATGGGCAAGACCACGCTCGGTGCAAAGTTGGCGCGTGATGTGACGGATAATCCAGAGCGCATCTTCTGGTATACCTTCGATGCGGTGGAGAAGTCCACCGCCGACGCTTTGTACTGGGCGTTGGGCGCTTTTCTCGACAACCGTGGTGAACCCAGTCTGGCTAAATACCTGCGCGGCGAAATCGGCGCGCAGCGGCCGCTGGAGCGCATGGCCAAGTTGAATCTGCTCATCGCGGCGCTGGCGTCCGGCGATTACGTACTGTGCTTCGACGATCTGCACATCGTGAAAGATGTCCCGGACATTGCCTACATCTTCAAGGTCGTGCGCCAGCGCTTCATCGAATTGAGACACCCGCTGCCCGCGCGTTTCATTCTGATGGGCCGCGCAGTTCCCGCGGATATGGAATACCTGGCCACCGACTCGCTACCCGGGCTGCCCGCTGAGGATGCGACACGCTTCTTAAGCGCGCGCCAGGTGGAACTGCCACGCGATCTGCTGGCAGAGTTGTGGCAGCACACGGATGGCAATCCCAAGCTGTTGGAACTCAGCGCGGGCGCGCTGGCCGGCCTGTCCGCCGAGGCCAGCACGCATTTCATCGGGTCGCTGATGCGCAAGAGTGATATTCGCGATTACTTGATGCGCAACATCTATGCGGCGCTGACACCCGACGAGCAAGTGGTGATGGGCGCGTTGGCGATCTTCCCCGGCCCGATCGAGCGGGCGGGGCTTGAAGAGCTGCTGGCCGATGAAAACATCGGCGGCATCGCACAGCGGCTGGATGGGCTGGTTAACAAGCACGTCATCAGCCTGGACGTCGACGATCGCATCATCTGCCATGGCCTGGTACGTGAATACTGCTATCACCTCCTCAATCGCCGCGAACGCGATCGCTTCCACCAGCGCGCCGCCACCTACTTCGCGCAGGAACACAATTGGCTGGCCGCGGCGCATCATCATTTGGAATGGCGCGCCGCGCCCGCAGCGCTGGAGGTGCTGGCCGCGCACGGCGAGTCGCTCGTCAACGGCGGTCACGCGGCAGCGCTGATCGAGTTACTGCAGCGCTTTGATCCGGCGGCGTTGTCCAGCGCTCAACGTTTGTCCTGTTATCAATGGCAGGGGCGCGCCCACTACATCCGCGGCGAGTTTCAAGCGGCGTTGGCCGCCGATAGCCGTGCCTTGGAAGTGGCCGCAAGTGAGGCCGAACGCGCCCTGCTCTTGCAGCTGATCGCACGCACATACTTGCGCGCGGGAAACTACGAACAAGCGCCGTCCTACGCCCAGCAGAGTTTGCAGTTAGCCCGTACGCTGACCGGACAGGCGGAGTTGTTGAGTCTGGCCTATAACGACTTGGGCTGGTCATACTTCCGGCTGGGCCAACTCGAGCAGGCCGACGAAAACTTTCACCTGTCCGAACGCGCTGCCCAAGAAGCGCAGCGCCCCCTACTCATGGGTGATGCGTTGTTAGGCCTGGGCGCAGTTGCCTGGAAGCAAAATCGACTAGAGGATGCGCGCCGTGATTTTGAGACATGCCGCCGTATCTTCCATGACTGTCATGTGCCATTTCGTGAAGCCAATGCGCTGACCAATCTGGGGTTGATCTATCATAAGCGGGAAACGGCTGAACAAGCGCTGGCCTACTATTACCGGGCGCGCGCGCTGACCGAGAAATACGGCGGGGTATACGACAACTTGGTGGGGTTGTGTAATCAAATTACCCGGTGAGTATGTGTGCATTATTTCTGAGTCGATCCCAATTCCCGCTTTTTGATGACAAGCGACCGTGAAAAGTGGCATGATAGTGTTATCCTTTTCACGGAGAGTCGAATGGATCCCATTGTAAAGATTTTGACTGAGGCTTATCAGCGCGGCAAAGAGATTGAAGCCCAAGAAACACCCGCTAAGGAATCTGAACCCCCTTAGCGGGTTTCTTTTTCGCGGCGAAAACTACCTGCCGACCTCAAGCCACACCATGCCCCAGGCCGTGGGATACCGGCGTGGGGCGGTGCGTAATTCGTAGTTGCCCGCCCATTCACGGGTGTCAGTGTCGGGGAAGTGCTTCGCCAGCTCGCCAAGGGCGTACGCTTCCATCTCGCGGTAAACCGGGATGTCCGCCGACGTGTCGTCTTTGGTCATGATGGCGCGGACGGCCACCCTGTTCCTGGTCACGGCGACGATTTGCTTGATCATTCGCTGCTATCCGCTTCCCAGACACGCTCGTCGCTCAGCTCCGTTTCCGGTTCAGGCAGTGTCTTGAAGCCAACGAAGCTCCGCAGCCAGTTCATGGCGCTGATGCGCTTGTCTTGGCCCGGCCCGTACAGACTCCAATTGCGTCGGTCAGTGCCTTTGCGGGCGGGGGCGTCGTGGTCGAGAATGTCGGTGTAGGCGTTGTAGGCTGACCACGCCGTGTGGCGATGCGCCGGGTCCATGTTGTTGATGTCAGCCTCGAAGCCCAGATACAGTTTGTTGCGCAGTTCTTGAATACGAGTATCGGCTTCTTTGCCTTCGTTCTCGCGGACAGAGGGGAACACGAACTTAGCGAAGGTGGCCAGTTCTTTAGAGTCCATAGCGCGCACGGCCAGTTCCGCGAAGAAGGTGGCCATCTTCGATGATGCCTTGGTGCTCAGGCCCAGAATCCTGTGGGCGATTTGGATATTGGCGTTGTAGCCAGGCGTGTGCTTGATGCGCACGATGGGATAGGCGCTGCCCAATGAGTAGGCTGCGCTCAACGTGTTTTGGCACACCACGCGAACGCTCGTATGCATCGCCGTGAAAGGCAGACTGCCGTCGTGGGCGATGGTGACGAGGATGTAGTCATTCACGCGGTCGTCATTGACGATGTAGTGCTCGCCGGGCAGTTTGGCCAGCGCCCAGACCTTGCGACCGCCGAGGATGCTGCCGCCCGTTTCGTAGATGCACGCGTCCTGATCCACAACCGGGTCGAGCAGCCGGTAGAGCCATTTATTCTGAATGACGGCGTACATGCTGCCCACCACACCCAGAACGGTGTCGGTGTCCTCCCGAACTGTGTAGAAGGCGCCATCGACCGGCTTGCCGTCGTACATGGCGGGAACTTTCTTTACGGTCCAGTTGAGAAAGGCGCGGGCTTCGTCGGCGGTGAGGCGAGGGCCTTTGACATTGACATCGAGGTTGTGCCAGGCATTCTGGCCTACGGTGAAAACTTGGTCGGTTTCAGTTAAACCGTGGGACATTTTGTGCTCCTAAAGGCGTTCGACGACGAAGATTCCTTCGACGTGGTAGATTGAGTAGGTTGCTAGTCCTTCTTTGACTTGGAAGGTTGCTGCGTTGTTCTCGTTGGGGTCCGCTTGCAGGTTCTCTACTTTTCGCGGTTTGTCCCAATAGGTGCGTGCAAATTCATTGGCGGCGGAGGCGAGTGTGCGTCCGTAGGCGTCACATTGCCAGATGTCGGTTGCCATTTTGAATCTCCGTGAATCAGAATACTTCCAGAGGGGGGTACTTCTCAACAAAAAACACCGCGAAGTGCGGCGTCTTCGCGGCGAAAATTAGATGCGGGGGCGGCTTGTCGTTTGCACTGCCCAACTCAGGCTGAAGCACGTTCACCCAGGCATTTCTGGTCTACCCGTGCAATTTTTATTAGACGGTTCCGTCTGCTAGAATACCGCCTAGTACAAATTGGAACAATTGGTTCTTTTCACCAGCAGGAGGCAATTACCATGAAGAACTGGCGTAGCGGACTCAGCAATGTTCTTGTCTTGGTTTTCTTAGTCGGGTTAGCGGCGTTGATGATTGCAATTTTAAGCGGCCAGAAACCGCAGAGCGCTGGGCCTGGTCCATCGCCTGTGGCCACGGCTATTGGTGTTCAGGTGTCGCCTTTGTCGTCACCGGCACCCGGCGCATCTCCAATCAAAGTTGGCAATCCTATTCAGCTCACCAGCTCACGTGAAGCGAGTCTGCTTAAGGAAAATCAAGGTAAATTCACCGGCATTGTTGGCAGGAAAGATAACGCCCACACTGTGTTATTCGAACCTGTTACCGGCGAAGAACGCCAGCTTGCGGATCGAGTCTTGCCATATGCTCAAGTTTCCGGCAACTGGTTGATTTACCTTGAAGAATCAAATCCCACTGCACTTAAACACAGCCGGCGCATTAAAATTCGCGATTTGAAAACCCAACAGGAATTTCCCTTGGGAAATGAAGATAATATTCAAAGCAATCCTGAAATCTCCGGCAATATCGTGGTTTGGGATGATGCGCGGAATGGAAATAAGTCTGAGGCTGGTATTTATGCCTACGATTTGAAGACAGGCAAGGAGTTTCCAGTGATAGTGGGGCAGCCCAAAATTGGCTATCCTCGAATTTCAGGCGAGTGGATCGTCTACTTACACTTTGCAACTGAACGAGCAAGCACAGTTGAGTTGCGTGCTCATTCTTTGAAGGTAGGTGAAGACTTCCTAATTGGGTTGATCCCGAATTCTCAAGATTCCTGGTTTGGCACGCACTATGCCATTGACGATGATAAAGTCGTTTGGACAAAGTATGACCCAAGCCAATACTTGGGAGAGCTACACCTATACGATCTAAAGACTCGCACTGATCGTCAATTGACAGAGCCAAACAACTTTCCTCCAGCCGGTCTATCCATGTCCACAAAAAGCGGCGTAATCGTGTATAACGACGCAGGGAAACGAGTAGTCTTAGATTGGCTCCAGTCGACCCCTGCGCCTGTCTCGGCCACTGTGCCTATCGCATCCGAATGGGGTTATGAATTAAGCGTGGCTGGCGACTATCTTATCTGGGAAATTTCCCTCAACCAAGATAATTCTGAGCAGCAGATCTACGTCGCCAAACTGATTCGATAATAAGCCCTTTCTAATTCAAGGTGAATGATGGCTATCTCTTCAACCACACCGCACAGCTCTCGTCGAGTTCAGACAGCATTCGCGGGGATAGCTGCCCTATTGTTCTTCCTGTTATGGGTATCTGGAGGAACGACAAGATCGACCGTATTTGCCTCCCCCCAAGCTACGCCGACAGGTGCCCTTGCTGGCATCCACTTGGGCAATCATGTTGCCGCAGAAGATTGGAGCGTTGATCTTCTACGACGGATCGATCCACGACAGGGAGGTGTGTTACCTCAAGTTCTGGTAGTGCTGAGTAGTCAGGTATATGATCGTCCGCGCGATTTGGCGAATGAGTGTCGGTTGCTCAATGCCTATATACCCGCTTCTCGCTCCTCGATACGTGGATACCTGCAATATGCTTCGGCGCAGGGTGTCCGCATCATTATTCGTATCGTGCCCTCACCCGGCAATATGAACGATCTTCACCATTTGTCACTTGCTCCGCAACCTGAAAACGGCGATCACTGCCGCGAAGCTGAGCTTCCCCCGGCTGGTGATCGCAGCTATGAGGACATCGGAGAAGAGATTATCAAAATCCACGAATGGAATGCCCAAAATAACATAGCCGAATTTGGCTTTGAGCCAGCCAACGAACCCAATCTGGAATGGTATGACACTAGCGAACCCCAGGCTGTTCATCGAAGCAGCACAGTGGCATGGTCAGAAATGGACGCTTACTTTTCTGCAATCTATGACTATGTGCATGCACGGTATCCAAGTCCTGCAATTCGTGTTCTGACACCGCCAATGAGCCAAGGTCTTTACGCCGAAGTGAAAAATGTGAACGGATGCGGACTGATGAAATTGGACAGCACTGAAAATGGTCATGGCTATGAATATATGCCAAATGTATTTATGACGGGCAACAAAAATGATGGCTACGATTGGCACAATTACTGGCGAGAAGGGTTTGAAGATTGGGCAAATTGTGATTCTGCCGTCTCGCCTCATGGCCAACATGTAGCACTCTGGTTTCCACCACAAATGTTAACCAGCATGCAATCCAAGCCAAGGAATATCACGGAAGCCGATCTTGCTTCGCCTCCGCAAAATTTCGGTAATCCTCTCACAAATAAAGACCAACAATTAGGCATACCAGCAGCGGCATCTATTCAGAATTTTATAGATCATGAAGTCATCGCGGATCACGTCGCCATATGGACTTTGAATGTCACTAATTCTGACTCGCAAGAACAGAATTGGCACGAAGCATATGCTTGCAATGATTTCGTTTGGGCTGATCCGAGCATGATCATAGATCCTGTTGAGCGTCCCTGGTTCATGCGCTGGTGGTCGGGCATTCCGGCCGG
>JAUQXC010000796.1 GCA_030834825.1 Thermoflexales bacterium | reverse complement strand
GGCGCGTGCCACCCACCCCGATCGATTTTCTGCGCGACCTGCTGGGCTTCTTCGGGTTATTCTGGGCCGATTTCTCGCTGCGCGTCGATCGGGTGTTGTGGCCGATCTTCGGCCTGATCGTGATCGCCGCTGGGGCCGGCCTGATCCGGCGCGCCATCAAGCGACAATGGCCCGCACTCGACTGGTCAGGACTGCTCGTGGCGGTGGCCTGGCTGAGTTTGCTAAGCGCTACGGCTGTACGTTATTCTTTTAACATCTATGATATTCATGGGCGCTTGTTATATCCGGCGCTGGCGGCCATTGGCGTGGTGTTAGCGGTGGGCCTCTCGGGTTGGCCGAAGCCGCGCTGGGTGAGTGGGATCGCGTTGGCGATCATGGTGTCGATCACGATATTGGCGCCGTTGGCGATCATTCAACCAGCCTACGCCCGCCCGATCGTTTCCGCGCTGCCCGTAGAAGCGTTCAAGGTTGTGGAGCCGCTTGGTGCGGTCGAATTGCTTGGTTATCGAATGCAGAATACTCGCGTGAAAACGGGTGAGCCGATCGAGGTGGTGACGTACTGGCGCAGGGGCGTGGTCGATGCTGCTTCGCCATCCGGCGTCATAGCGCTGCTGACGCCCGACGGTCAGATCGTGGGTCGATCTGAAATGCTGCTGGGTACGGATGCTTATCCCAGTGCGGTGTGGCAACCGGGCGAGATCGTGGCGACGCGCTTTCGCATTCCCACACAGACAGCGCGCCCAACCGTGGCCGCCGTAAGATTGAGTGTGGGCGATCAGTCTACGGCGATCGATCTGGGCCGCGTTGCAGTGTGGATCGATCGAGCATGCGAAACCGATCGGGTGGTGGATGTAACCTTCGGTGGATCGATCAAGTTGATCGGCTATCGCATCGACGAAGGCCCTGCGCCGCAGATCGTGCTCTGTTGGCAGGCGATCAAGTCGACGCCAGTTGATTACACCGTGTTCGTGCATGTGACCGGTGACAACGGTATGATCAGTGGCGATGCTCAACCGCTGGGCGGCAACTATCCGACTTCGGCGTGGCAGCCCGGTGATGTGGTCGAAGATGTGCATACCTTGCCTGTGGATGGCAATTTGAAAATTCCGCAAGCAGCGATTGGATTGTATCGGCTCGATACCGGCGAGCGCTTGCCGATCGATGGTTCTAATGCTACTGAGTTCGAATTGATTAAGTGATGAGCAAATCCAACCTCCAACTTCCAACCGCCAATCTCCAAACGGTCATTGTCATCGGCGGCGGTCCGGCGGGCCTGACCGCGGCGTACGAGCTGGCGAAGGTGGGCGTCAAGCCGATCGTGCTGGAGATGGGCGCGCAGGTGGGCGGCATCGCGCGCACCGAAGTCTTCAATGGCTATCGCATGGACATCGGGGGACACCGCTTCTTCACCAAAGTGGACGAGGTGGAAGCGTTCTGGCAGGAAGTGCTGGGCGCTGATTTTCTGACGCGTCCGCGCTTGAGCCGGATTTACTACAATCGCAAATACATCATGTATCCGCTGCGCTTTGGCGATGTGCTGAGTAAGTTGGGCCTGTGGCAAAGTTTTTTGGTGTTGCTGAGTTATCTTCGCTCAAAGCTTCTGCCGTATCGGCACGAGAACACGTTTGAAGAGTGGGTGTCCAATCGCTTCGGGAAGCGGCTATACCAGGCTTTCTTCAAAACGTATACGGAGAAGGTGTGGGGTATTCCGTGCGATCAACTTAGCGCGCAGTGGGCGGCCCAGCGCATTCAGAACTTGTCGTTTCCGCGCGCCGTCATCGGCGCGATCTTTGGCGCGCGTGGCACGAAGAATGTGAAGTCGCTGATCGAGGAATTTCATTATCCCCGGTTGGGGCCGGGCATGTTGTGGGAACGCACGCAGCAGCTGATCGAGCAGCGCGGCGGCGAAGTGCGCTTGAACACGATCGTGGTTAAGGTGCTGCACCGCGACGGTCGCGCGATCGGGGTCGTGGCTCGCTCGGGTGCGCAAGAAACGCGGATCGAGGCCGATGCGATTATCTCATCGATGCCGATCAGCGAGCTGGTGGCCAAGCTCGATCCGCCGGCGCCAGCCGCTGTGCGTGAGGGCGCCGGTCAGTTGACCTATCGGGATTACTTCACCGTCGGCTTAATCGTCAACCAGGCCCATCTGTTTCCCGATAATTGGATCTACATCCACGCGCCGGAAGTGAAAGTAGGGCGCGTGCAGAACTTCAACAACTGGAGCCCTGAGATGGTGCCCGATCCCAATAAGACATTTCTGGGGCTGGAGTACTTTTGCAACGAAGGTGATGAACTGTGGCGGATGAGCGATGCTGAGTTGATCCGGCTCGGCACACAGGAGCTGGAAACGATGGGGCTGGCGCGCGCTGCCGACGTGGAAGGCGGGACGGTCGTGCGCCAGTTGAAAACGTATCCGGTTTACACGGGTGAATACAAAGAGTACCTGGAACGCATCCGCGGCTTTCTCGATTCCATCCCCAATTTGCAGACGGTGGGTCGCAACGGCCTGCATATGTACAATAATCAAGACCATTCCATGTTGACGGCGATGCTGGCTGTGAAGAATTTACTGGGTCAGGGACAGCATGACGTGTGGTCGGTCAACGTCGAGCGGGCGTATCACGAAGAAGTGCGGTTACCGTCAGGCGCGGTTGACTGAATTTGTCACCTGACTATTCACCGGAAAGATGAGCTGACGCGCCGCACACGACGCGACGGAAGACAAGCTGACAAGATGATCTCACGGATGACGCGCTACGCAGCACGGTTCCTCAACATCAAAACGATCCTCATTGCCTTTCTCATGCTTGGCACGATCTACAGTATCGTCACGCCCATCTTTGAAGCCTCTGATGAGTTGTGGCATTACCCCATGGTGCAGTGGCTCTCCCGGGGCAATCCGCTGCCCGTGCAGGATGCCAGGAACGTGGGGCCGTGGAAGCAGGAAGCGAGTCAGCCGCCGCTGTATTACTGGCTGATGGGCTGGGCTACTTTCTGGATCGATACGAGTGACCTGGCGCAGGTGCGGCAGGAGAATCCGCACGTCAATAACGGCGTCATCACACCTGATGGCAATCGCAACCTGGTCGTGCACCACCCTGCACGTGAATCCTTCCCGTGGCAGGGCACCGTGCTGGCGGTGCATATCGCGCGCTGGCTGTCCGTGTTCATGGGTGCGGCGACCGTCTGGTTCACCTATCGTATCGCGTTGGAACTCTTCCCCGATCGATCGTGGTTGGCGTTGGGCGCAGCGGCGGTCAACGCCTTCACGCCGATGTTCCTCTTCATCAGCGGGGCAGTAAACAATGACAACCTGACGATGACACTCTGCTCGTTGGCCTTGTTGTTGATCGTGAAACGGGTGCGAGGGTACGCGGGTATGGGGATCCGGGATCAGAAAGCAACCGCACAGGAATTGCCTTGGGCGCAGGACTTCTTCTATCGCGTGGGGCGCTGGCTGCCACTCGGGATGGTCCTGGGTCTGGGCGCGTTGACCAAGACGAGCGCGCTGGCATTACTGCCCATCACGGGCTTGGCGGTGATTGCTGTCGCCTGGCGCAAAGGTTCGTGGCGCGAGTTCTGGGCGGGCGCACTGGCCACAGCCCTGCCGGTGATGTTGATCGCCGGGTGGTGGTATGTCCGCAACATTCAGCTCTATGGTGATGTCACCGGCATCAACGCCTTTATCGATGTGTTGGGCCAGCGCGCCGCGCCCGCTTCGCTGCTGCAACTGTGGGGTGAGCGCTGGGGTTTCATGTTGAGCTATTGGGGCTTGTTCGGTGGTGTCAACGTGCCGATCGATGACGGGGGCTATCACGTCCTCAACGGTCTGGCGGTGCTGGCGGTCATGGGTGTGGTCGTCTACTTCGTGACGATGACGTGGCGCTGGTTTCGTGAAGATCCGCTGCATAGCTGGCGTGACTTCACCTATGAATTGCGCGATTACCTCCAGGGTCGCGCGGCTTTGTTCCTCGTGGGATTGTTCGGCGTCATCGTGGTGGCGCTGCTCACGCAGTGGGCGCGAGTGACGTGGTCGTCACAAGGCCGCCTGGTCTTCTCGGCCATTTCGACGTGGTCCATCTACTTCGTGCTGGGACTGGCGACCATCGCGACGCGACGTTTCGCTAAACCACTCATGGCGGTGGTGGGTGTGTTCATGTTCAGTATCTCGGCACTTGCGCCTTTCACGACAATTGCGCCTGCTTATGCGCGAAGTGCGCCGACGACGGCTGTGCCGCAGATTCCACTCGGTGTAACGTTTGGCGATCAGTTCAAGCTGTTAGGGGCGGAGGTATCTTCTTCGTCGGCAGTGCCGGGTGGGCGGAGTGAAATTGTGTTGTACTGGCAGGCGCTCAAGCCAATCGAGAAGGATTACAGTACCTTCGTTCATCTACTGGATGCGCATGATATCATGGTGGCCCAGCGCGATATGTATCCGGGGCAGGGACTGTGGCCCACCTCGCAGATGCAGCCGGGAGACGTCATCGCCAGCCGTTATGTGTTGGACATTGCGGCCACGGAATATGCTCCCGATCGCTTGACGTGGGAAGTGGGTGTGTACGATTACTTTCACCCTAAGCGGGAGCGGTTGCTCGCTTCGAGCGGTGGTGACAATGTCCGCTTTGGTTCGGTGGAGTTGCAA
>JAUQXC010000795.1 GCA_030834825.1 Thermoflexales bacterium | reverse complement strand
CGAGAGCAGGCCACACCCGCACGATCTCGTCCCCAGCGGCCTGAGGGGAAAATCTATTCGACGTAGATCTCCACGTGCTCGCCGCTTTCCTCGTCGCTCACGTCCATGATCTTGCCACTGGCGCCGCTTTTGATGGCCCGCATCATCTCTTCGAGGTTGACGCCTTCCATGTTGGGCGCAAAGCGTGCGCCCATCTTCACACCGACGTTGACCAACCCCATGGGGATGTTGACGTTAACTTTGCTTTTGCCGTTGCGCAGATCGGTCACTCGCACGCGGAGCCAGCGCGCATCGCTGCCCGGCGCACCTGGCGGCGTTGGAGGGGTTGGCGGGCGCTTCTCCGGCTTGGCGGCGTTCAGCGCCTCCAGCAGCTTGGCGCCTTCGTCAGCGGTGATCTTGCCTTCTTGAATCATCTTCAAAATTTGCATTCGTTCTTCGGTGCTGGTCATAGCGATTCCTCTTTATAAGTGCCTCACGGTCAGTTCTCCCCTCTCCTGAAATCATCCTTCGACTTTGTTGCACTCCGCTCACGCGCAGCGTGCGATTTGTAGGAGAGGAGTAGGGGGTGAGGTCACCCTACAATTACCTGCACATGCTCGCCATCTTCGTCGTCGTGCACGTCGATGATGAGCGGTTGATCTTTCCGCACGTTATCCTTCATCGATAGAATCACATCGTCCACGCCGGTTTTCTTCATCTGCGGCACGAACGGCTCAGCCACGCGCACCGCTGCCGCGCCCAGATCGAGCGGGACACTCAATTTGATGTTGCGCTCGCCGGGCCGGTCGTTCTTGACGCGGATGTGCACCCACGGCCCGTTGCGCGCAAACCATGCCACGCTGACGGCCAGAATGCCCAGGCAGAGCAGCGGCAGGCCACACAACAAGACCCAACACACGTTGCCGCTGGCTAACGAGCCTGCCAGAACAAAAGCCCCCGCCACTAACGTCGCCGCGCCGATCCAGAAGGGCACCTGCCACCAATGACGCGTATCCGGCGTCTTCACATCGATCGGCGGTGGGGGTGAAATGATTTCCGGTTCAGGTGCGTAAGTTTGTTCCGGTGAATCCGTTCCGATCGACGGTGGGCGGTCTGCCTGTTCAGCTGGCGCGGAGCGTTCTGCCGGCACAGCTGGCGTCTCGCCACTCAGCGCGGCCAGCAAGCGTGAGCCTTCTTCCGGCGTTATCTTTCCAGCCGCGATCAGGTGTAAGACTTGCTGGCGTTCTTCACTCGTTGTCATGTTATTCGCTCAATGTTAATTTCATGCTCATCAAAGCGCGCACCTGCCGGAAGCCGCGGGTGGTCAGCGCTACCCGACCGGCGATGTGCTCGCCGGGCACGCGGGCGATGATGTGATCGAGCGGACGGTCGTATCCGGCCAGCACACTATCGATTAGGACGTCTTCGATCTCCCCCGTGTGCAGCGGCATGACCCACAGATGCAGCTGGGCCCAACGCCGTCGGGATTTGATCTCCAACAGCGCCGCGCCGTACAGATGCTCACCACCTTCGAATACACGCCAGACATGTCGTTCACCCGTGATCCGGTCAGCCAGGCCGCGTTCGAAACTCACGTCAAAGAGCGAGCGATACACCGGCTCGGCCCAGCGCACCGAATCGGGTACCAAGGACTGGGCCAGGGTATAGATCTGTTCCATGTCACTCGCCCGCGCCGGGCGCACGCGAGGCTCGGTGAGCGGGGCTGGTCGCATGGTCTGATCGATCGGGCGGCGATCAAAGGACACCCGCTCGCCGGTTTCGACGAAGCCCAGCGTTTGATATAGCTTGCGCGCGATCTCGTTGTCGGTGCGGACTTGCAGTGCGATCCACTCGCCATGATTGTGCCGCACCAGCTCAATGCCGGCTTCCATCATCTGGCGCGCGATGCCACGCCCGCGCCATGGCGGCGCAACCGCCACATTCCCGATCATCCAGCCACGCCCGAACGGACTCAACTTGCGCACCGTCACATTGCCTACAATCTGGCCGTCTTCCACCCAGAGGTAACCGGGCATGAGTCCCTGACCCGGTGACGAGAACCAATCCAGCCAGCCGAACAACGTGCCCAGCCAGCGCATCTCGCGCATGTGACTGCGCCCGTTGGCATCCATATCGTCGGCGAAGGCCAGCTCGATCAGCGTCGTCACGCCCACCAGGTCACGCATGGAATCGATCGGGCGTAGGCCGGAGGCGGCCGATGAATTGGAAGTAGCGTGTGTAACCATTAACCCTCAAGCGCCGAGAGCAGCTGCGCGGCCTGATCGGCTGTGATTTTTCCTTCTTCAACCATCTTCAAGATCATCAGACGTTCTTGATCGGACACCGGTTCAGATGGCGGCGCAGGCGGTGTCGGTGAACGTCCGACTGAAAAACTCCATGAACCGGCGGCGTGTTCGGCCCGGCGCTTGGCGCGCTCGGCGCTGCGGGCCGCGCGTTCGGCCGCTTTCTCGGCCTGCTTGTCAAATTTGCCGAAGCGCTGTTCCAGATCGTGTTGCACGCGGGACATCTGCGACTCGAACTGGCTCATGGCCGATTCGATCATGGCTTCCACTTGCTCGGACAGCGCATCTGGATCGAATGGCGCGGCGCCTGAGTTGCCGGGCAGGACCAAGAGATCGCCGTCGGCCATCAAGGTCACCTGCGCCGAGCCATCGCCGTAAGTGCCTGTGGCCGATCGGTCGTTGCCGGTCCAGTTGGTCATCGGCAGACGCACGCGCAGATCGCCTTTGCAGTTCAGCGCGAACTGACCACCGCCGTTGTTGACGCGCAGGATCACATCGCCGCCGGCTTTCACCGTATAGGTGCAGCCGTCCCCCAGGCTCGTCTGCAGTGTGGCATCACCGCCCACCTGGCTTACGGCCAGGCCGCCGCCCAGATCGTTGGCGCTGAGATCGCCCGCGACCTTGTTGAGTACGACACGGCCAGCGACGCGTTTCAATTTCGCGTCGCCACGCACGACTTCGATCTGCACGTCGCCACTGGCATCCCGCAGGGAGAGATCGCCCTGGACCGATTTCATCGCCACCGGGCCGACATCATGCAACGCAGCATCGCCGTTAACCAGGTTGACGACCAGCGCCCCTTTGACCTGCGTTACCCGTAGATCGCCGCTGGCATGCTCGATGGTCAGCAGTGTGCCGATCGGGCAGGCGATGTCACAGTCGCGCTGCGCCGTGACGACGATGCGCTCGTCTTGCCGTTCGACGCGCGAGGCCGGAGAATTGTCTTCGATATCGATCGCCACCACGTTATCCGTTGTGCCAACGATTTGCAGATCGGCCTGGCACGAGATCTTCAGCTGCGGCGTGGCGGTAGTGGTGTATTTGGCGTTGGTCATGATGTTGGCTCCGATATTCTACAATCGAATCACTTAATCGACAAAGATTTCGACGCGCTCGTTGTCAGCCTGGTCTTCTACTTCGACCAGCTTGCCGTTGGCGCCCTGCTGAATCTCCTCCAGCAGGCTGTCCCAGTTGATGCCGTTCAGTTCCGGTGCGAAGTGCTGGCCGATGCGCAGGCCGGCGTTCACCAGCCCCAGGGGCAGGTTCACGTTCACCTTGGGAGCCTGGGTGGCCAGGTTGGTCACGCGGATGCGCAGCCAGCGGCCCTTGGCATTGACGGGCGGCTGCGGGGGCGACACCTGGCGTGGCGCTTTGTCCAGTGTGTTCAAAAGCTGAATGCCCTCAGCCGCGCTTAGCTTGCCGGTTTCGACCAGCCGCAAAATCTCGGTGCGTTCGTTTGTGCTAGACATGCTAGTTTCTCCTGTGATAGA
>JAUQXC010000072.1 GCA_030834825.1 Thermoflexales bacterium | reverse complement strand
ACACCCGTAGTTGTCGCGCAGGCCGGGCCACTGCCTGAAGTCGCAGGTGAGGCCGGCATATATTTTGATCCGCTGGATGTCCGCTCGATGGCTCAAGCGATCCTATTGGTTGTACAGCAGCCTCAGCGGCGATCCGCCCTGATTGAGCGAGGTCTTCAGCAAGCCCGATTGTTTTCGATTGCCCGCATGGGCCAGTCACTGCGAGAAGCTTATCAGGCTGTGCATGAGGAATTCGCTGTGCCATGAAACGGCGAATTCGTGTCTTGCAATTCATTACCACCACCATCGGCGGCGCAGGTGAGCATGTCTTGATGTTGGCCGCTGGCCTTGACCCGTCACAGTATGATGTCACCGTGTCTTTCTCAGCAGGCTGTCCTCTGGACAAAGACTTTTATGAAGCAGGCCTAAAGGTCATCCCAATCGAAATGAGACGCACCGGCGGCTTGACCCGCAGCTTTATGGCTTATCGCCAGCTACGGCGCTTGCTAGCGGAGAATCCGTTTGACATTGTCCACACACATACTTCAGTAGCAGGCGTCATCGGGCGCATGGCTGCCAAACGGGCCGGTGTGCCCGCCGTAGTTCACATGATTCACGCCTATGCCGGTCATGAACAGGTACCTCAGCCCAAGCGTAGATTATATCTAGCTATCGAAAAGTGGCTCGATCGATATACGGATCACTATGTGGCTGGTTCGGACTACATTCGCGCCTATGGCATTAACAACGGTATCATGTGCCCGGACAAGATTACGCGCATATACTATGCACTTCGTCGAGAGCACATTTCGGTTATAGACGATTCAATGGCCTATCGGACCAGGCTCGGCATCCCCAACTCTAGTCCAGTTGCGGGCGCCATTGCACGACTTGAACTTCAAAAGGGGTTGGTCTATTTTATCCAGGCTATGCCGGTTGTGTTGCAGCAAGTACCTGATGCTCATTTTATTATTTCAGGCGATGGCCCACTGCGCGAGGCTCTCTGCACCGAAGCAGAACAACAGGGCGTTTCCTCGCGTGTCCATTTCACCGGATGGGAAAGCGAGGTTGGACGAGTACTGTCTGTTTTGAATATCATGGTTACACCATCGCTATGGGAAGCCTTTGGCATTGTCAACCTGGAAGCGATGGCTTGTGGCGTCCCGATTGTTGCGAGCCGTGTCAATGGAATTCCAGAAGTTGTTCGCGATAATGAAACAGGCCTATTAGTGCCACCGGCTGATCCGGCTAAGCTGGCACAGGCTATAATAGACCTAATGAACGATCAAGAACGCAGGCATCAAATGGGAGCATACGGTCAAGAATGGGCCGCTCGGCACTTTTCAGTTTCGACCATGGTTAAGAGCCACGAGCAATTATATCAAGCATTAGTCGGCTGACCCTAGTACTCCGTCAAGGCAAAAACCTGACGGCGTGGTAAGCTGAGGGGCATGACCAAATTAGAGATCCACCTCAGCGACGATGAACGACAAGAACTGACACGCATGGTGAGTAGCGGCACCCATTCGGCACGCCTGATCCGACGAGCGCAGATTTTGTTGTGCAGTTCAGATGGCTGGAGTGATGAAGCCATTAGCGCGGCATTGCGTGTCAGCCGACAAACCGTATCCACCGTGCGCAAGCAGGCCTTCCGCGATGGCGTGGCGGCCAGTTTGAATCGCAAAGCAGGACGTAAGGCCGGCCAAGTGGCCAAGGCGCTCGCTGGTGTGACCGAAGCCCACTGGGTGGCGCTCACCTGTAGCGAACCGCCGGTCGGCCATGAGCGCTGGACGCTCCGCTTACTGGCCGAGCGCATGGTGCAATTGGAATACGTGACCGCCGTCTCACATGAGACCGTGCGCCAGGCATTGAAAAAAACGAACTCAAACCGTGGCTGAAGCAGATGTGGTGTATCCCGCCCCAGCAAAACGCAGCGTTTGTCGCTGATATGGAACAGGTCTTGGATGTTTACCAACGTCCGTACGATCCACGATTTCCGGTGATTTGCATGGCTGAAAGCAACCAGCAATTGATCGGCGACGTACGTCCGCCCTTGCCGGTACAAGCGGGACAAGTCACGAGAGAGGACTGCAACTATGAACGGCATGGGACGGGCAATCTGTTTATCGCGTTTGAGCCTGCCTGTGGTCAATGCCACGTGGCCGTGACGAAGCACCGCACACAACGGGATTGGGCACATTTCATCCGATCCATTGTCGATGAGCTTTACCCGACAGCAGAACGTGTTACGCGGGTGTGCGATCAATTGAACACCCATTGCCTGGCTTCGCTCTATGAAACGTTTACGCCAGACGAAGCTCAGCGGTTGGCCCGCCAAACTGGAAATTGTGCATACGCCCAAACATGGCAGTTGGCTCAATATGGCCGAAATCGAATTGAGTGCGTTGAGTCGTCAATGTTTGGATCGGCGCATCGCCGACCTCGTCCTGCTGGCGCGCGAAGTAGCAGCGTGGGAGCAGGAACGAAATACCCATGCGACGACGGTTCATTGGCGATTCACCACGGCAGACGCACGCGTAAAACTCGCATCACTTTACCCAAAGATTTTGCTTTGACAGACTACGAGTTTGCCTGTGTGAATCAGCCTGTTTGATCGTGCTTCAGAGGAAGTTCCATGTTCAAACGCTCTAGCCTCAACTTTGCCATTCTAGCCTTACTGCTTGATGCGGTCCTGACCCTCTCGGCCATGGTTGCCGCGGTTGCCCTGCGGCAGGTGCTTCCTTACGGTCCCGACCTGGACCGCAGCGCCCTCATTCACGACCCCGTCTATGTCGCGGCAGTGTTGATCTGGATATTGGTGGCCATCATCTTATCGGTCTACGATCCACGGCGGACACTGCGCGCCGCTGATGAGTTTCAACAAGTTCTCCTGGCCTTGATCGTTTCGGCTTTTTGCCTATCCGGCTTTGTCTTCTTTTCATTCAAAGACATGTCACGCTATCTGTTCCTCTATTTCTTTGCCATCGATGCAGCGCTGCTGTTGGGTTGGCGCATCCTGTATCGAATCGTCCGCCGTCTAGGCAATGGCCGCCTGATGCCACCGCGGCATGTGCTGATCATCGGTGCCGGGGAGGTCGGCCGCTTAACGGCCGAAACGCTGTCTGAAAACGCCTGGATGGGGTTTCATCCGATCGGTTTTACGGATGATGATCCGGCTAAGCAGCACGGCCTGATCACAGGCTTCCCGGTGTTGGGCACGGTTGCCGAGACGGTGGACATCGTCCACAAACATGCCGTTGATGAAATCGTGATAGCCCTGCCGTTATCGGCTTACGAAAAGGTCGTTCAGCTGAGCCTGGAACTCCAACGGTATCCCGTTACCGTCCGAGTCGTGCCAGATTATTTCAATCTGGCGCTCTTTCGCGCCGCCGTCGAAGAATTGGGGGGGATGCCCCTGATCAACTTGCGTGCGCCGGCGCTCAATGACTATCAGCGTCTGATCAAACGCTGCTTCGATTTGATGGTTGGCACCCTTGCTTTAATTATGACGCTGCCGCTGATGGGCATCATCGGCCTGCTGATCAAGCTCGATTCACCCGGGAAGATCATTTTTCACCAGCAGCGCGTCGGCGAGAATGGCCGACTGTTCTGGATGTACAAATTCCGCACCATGATCGATGGCGCCGAGGCATACTTGAGTGCCGTGTTACGGCAGGATGAGACCGGTCATCTTCTGTTTAAGACTCCCAACGATCCGCGCATTACCCACCTGGGTCGTTTCCTGCGCCGCACCAGTCTGGACGAACTGCCCCAGTTGTTCAACGTCCTCAAGGGCGATATGAGTTTGGTCGGGCCGCGACCGGAACTGCCCTGGCTCGTTGAGCGTTACGAGCCCTGGCAGTGCAAGCGGTTTGCCGTGCCCCAGGGCATGACTGGCTGGTGGCAGGTCAACGGCCGTAGCAGCAAGCCCTTGCATCTACACACGGAAGACGATCTCTATTACATTCAGAATTATTCGCTGCTGCTGGACATCCAAATTTTGTGGAAGACCATCTGGGTCGTGATCAGGCGAAAAGGGGCGTTTTGATTCTGGTCACACTCCGCCGTTGGTTTCCCTGGATCCAGCTAGGCTGGCTCATTCTTTTATCGCCCTTTCTCCTGTTCATCACAATGGAACAGTGGTGGTGGCTGCTGGGTATTCCAGCGATCTGGCTGGCTTCCTGGTTGATCCGCGGTTTTCCCGTTCAATCCACGCCGTTGAATATTTCCGTCGGGGTCATCGCAGGAATGTCGCTCGTTTCGCTGCTGATTACTCCCGATATGACCCTGACCCTACCCAAAGCAGCTGGTCTCTTTCTAGGGGTGGCCGGCTTGTACGCCGTTGTGGATGTCAGTCACCAGCCAAGAGGCACTGCGCTGCTTGTTGGCGGATTGGTTGTTCTGGGTTTTGGCGTGAGTGTGTTGAGCCTGGCGGGAATGCAGTGGTTGGAGAAAGTGGAACCGCTGGCCCTCATTACGGACAGTCTCCCGCGCTTTATCCACGGCCTACAGGGCGCAGCTGAGGGCTTTCACCCCAATGAGGTTGCGGGCGCACTCCTCTGGATAATTCCACTCGCTCTGGCGTTGGCGTTTACGCTGCTGCGCAAGCAGTCGAAGCTAAAATGGCTGGGGATCATTGTGAGCTTGGCCACACTTTTGATGCTGGGCGTCCTAGTGCTTAGCCAATCACGTAGCGGCTGGTTCGGTCTGACGTTAGCTGGTTTAATCTTCAGCGCTCTCATCAGCCGTCGCATACGCTGGATCATAGCAGGCTTGGCGTCAGTCGTGATTTTGGGAGTGCTGGTCATCGGTCCAGACCGCATCGGAGCAAACCTATTTGAAACAACGGCGGATCGCGGCGTCTTCAACTCGGCGCAAAAAGGCTTAAGCTCGCTCAATTGGAGTTTTCGTCTAGAAGTCTGGCAGACCGCTATTGAAGGTGTCACTGATTTCCCGTTCACTGGCATGGGACTTGGCACTTTTCGCGAGGTGGGGAGACTATTTTATCCTCTCTCGATCCCACCTGGTTACGACTTTGCTCATGCGCACAACGAACTACTGCAAGTCGGGCTTGATCTAGGCGTACCCGGGCTCGTGGCCTTGTTGGCAATTTATTTTGGATCATTTGGGATGCTGTGGAGCCTGTGGAATAGCGCCACCACTCCAGAGACACGCTATTTAGCGTTAGGGCCAGCGGGCGGCTTACTGTCTCATGCAATCTATGGTTTGACTGATGCTGTTGCCCTGGGCGCCAAACCTGGAGTCTTTTTCTGGGCCCTGCTTGGACTGACCTGCGGATTGTTTCTGCGTGATCGTGAGCTACACTCTCCAAAATATTGAGAATGTTCGATCGCCGTTTCTCGAAGGTGCTGATCCTCCCGGGTTGACGCCCCAAGATCCAAGCGGACTGGATCAACACCCCCTCTTTCGGTGAAATGCCGGGAGCAGCCCCACGACCTGAAAGTTCGTGTCGACGGCCCCGTCGGCTACTAAGATCTCGCCCGCTCGTTATTGAGCCAAAAATGCGCTTAGCTTGCTGCGTTGCTTCATAACGAATGCATCCGGTTATGTGGCGCAGGCTCGATTCAAACAACTTTCCTCTAAAACTTTAGCGGTTTGACTTCCCCTCTGGCGCTTGTATAATTCGGCGCGAAGCTAAGGAGCCGCTATGTCCGATCTCGAACTTTCCGTCATGGCGCACAGTCCCACGACGGAACAAGACCTGCGCCCCATCCTCACCAAGTTTGAAAACCAACATCACGTCACTGTGAAGGTGCGTGTTTTCTCGTGGGAGTCCGGTTGGACCGAACTCGTGAAGTTCGCGCTCTACGGCCACGGGCCGGATGTCTCCGAAATCGGTTCGACGTGGGTGAGTACCCTGGCCGCAACGAACGCCCTGCATCCGCTTGGCCTGCGCGAGATCGCAGCAGTCGGGGGACGCTATGCTTTCCTGCACCCCTCGTGGCAAAGCTGTTATCTGACGGGGGAGCCTGAGATGTGGGCCGTGCCGTGGTTATCGAATGTGCGAGTGGTCTTCTATCGCGCCGATCACCTGCAGCAGGCCGGTTATGGCGAACCCGTGCTATTGCGGTTGACCGAGCAATTTGAACGCGTATTGGCGCAGTTACAACAAGCGGGGGAAGCAGTGCCACTAGCTCTGGCGACGCAGAATACCGTGAACTCACTACACAATGCCGCCATGTGGATCTGGGGCGCGGGCGGGCATTTCATCGGGCTGAATGGCAAAGAGGTCAGGTTTAATGAATCGGCCGCCCGCAGCGGTCTGCGCGCCTACTTTAGCCTGCAGCGCTTCATCGCACGCACGGCGCAGGGCCTGAACGATCAGGAATCCGACCGAATGTTCCTGCAAGGGCAGGCAGCCCTGACCATTAGCGATCCGGGACTGCTGCACACCGCTGCGTCCGGCGAGGTCGGACCGGTGAACACTTCACAGATCCGCACGGCCCTGCCGCCTGGTGTACCCTTCGTTGGCGGATCAAATCTGGTAATTTGGCGGCATTCTCATCAGGGGAAACTGGCGTTTGAGTTGGTGAAATTCCTGACCAGCCAGGCCACCCAGGTTGCTTACAGCACACACGCGCGCAGTTTGCCGGTGCGCCTAGACGCATTGTCCAACCCGCCCTTTTCAACCGACCCATTGTACAAATCGATTGTCGAGGCCCTGAAATCAGGCCGTTCATACCAGGTCAACCGGCTGTGGGGCATGGTGGAAGAACGCCTGATTGCAGAGTTGAATCAAATCTGGGCCGAGATTTTCACCAACCCGGAAATTGATCTGGACGCTCTGCTCGACCAGCATTTGCAGCCGCTGGCCGAGCGGCTGAATGCCGTACTCTCCTCCGCAGCGCAGAAGTAAAGCCCTCTTGCATACAAACACAGGCGAGTTAGCCAACCTCGCCCGCGCAGTTTGTTATGTCCAACAACGGGCATCTATCTCCGGGAATTACTTCTTCCGCTTAACGGTCGCTTTTTTAACGACCGGCTTTTTGGTCGCAGACTTCTTAGCAGCCGCTTTCTTGGCCACAGGTTTCTTCGCTGTGGCTTTCTTGAC
>JAUQXC010000794.1 GCA_030834825.1 Thermoflexales bacterium | reverse complement strand
TAACCCGCCCGCTTAAATTGTGACAAGCGTTTTGATAGAATGGCGGGGGCAATCAGTCTCTGAGGACATAAACCATGACCACCGGGTCACTCATCGATCGCATGCCGCCCCATTCCATTGAGGCGGAAGAAGCCGTACTGGGATCGGTCTTGATCGATCCCGAAGCCATTTATCGTGTCAGTTCTTTCCTCAAAGCCGACGATTTCTACATCGTCAAGAACCAGTGGGTCTGGTCGGCCTGCCTGGCGTTGCACGAGCGCCGCGAGCCGATTGACTTTGTAACCATTACGCGTGAACTCACCGACCGCAACCAGCTCGACGAGCTGGGCGGCCCCGCTTATATCTCCCACCTGATCAATGTCGTCCCCACCGCCATTCACGCCGAAGGTTATGGCCGCATCGTGGAGCGCACGGCGCTGCGCCGGCGCTTGCTGGGGGCCGCCAGTGATATTGCGCAGCTGGCCTATGAAGAATCGGACGACATCGACAAGACGATCGATTCAGCCGAGCAGGCCCTGTTCGGCGTCAGCCAGCGGCGCGTCTCGCGCGATATGGTGCCCATCAGCGAAGCGATCCGCAACTACTTCGATCACATCGAATACTTGTACGAACATCGCGGCGAGCCGCTGGGCATCCCCACCGGCTTTCTCGATCTCGACAAGATGCTGGGCGGCTTGCAGCGCTCGGATTTGATCATCATCGCCGCGCGGCCGGGTGTAGGCAAGACGTCGTTGATGCTGAACGTGGCCTTGAGCGCCGCACGCCGGTTCCATCAGCGGGTGGCCATTTTCTCGCTGGAAATGTCCAACGAGCAGATTGTGCAGCGCCTGGTCAGCGGCGAGACCGGCATCGACAGCCAGCGGCTGCGCCTGGGCGATTTGCGTGATGAAGAGTGGGGGCTGTTCGTGCAGGCGACCAGTGCCTTGAGCGAGGAAGCCGCGATCCATATGGATGACACGCCCAGCATCAGCGCCTTGCAACTGCGCACCAAGGCTCGCCGCCTGCACGCCGAGTTCGGCCTCGATCTGATCATTATCGACTATCTGCAATTGATGACGGGCGATAATCGCACGGAGAATCGCGTGCAGGAGATCAGTTACCTCTCTCGTTCGCTCAAAGGACTGGCGCGCGAGTTAAACGTGCCGGTGCTCGTCGCCTCGCAGCTCAGCCGTGCCGTGGAACAGCGCAGCGACAAGCGTCCAGTGCTGAGCGATTTGAGAGAATCGGGTTGCCTGACTGGCGACACACTGATTACGCTGGCGGACACGGGCGCGCGTGTACCACTAGCCAGCCTCATCGGCCAGAGCGGTTTCCAAGTGTGGGCACTCAATGAACGCACCATGAAGATCGAAGCCGCGGAAGTGAGCCACGCTTTTAGTACGGGGCGCAAGACAGTGTACCGGCTGACAACGCGCCTGGGCCGTGTTGTGCGCGCTACAGGCAATCACAAATTCAGAACCTTGCTGAACTGGCAGCGTCTCGATCAGTTGAAGATTGGCGATCGGATTGCGCTGCCGCACGAAGGTGATCAGTTCCAGTGGGATGGATTAGTATCTATAGAGTCAGATGGCGAAGAAGAAGTTTATGATCTGACAGTGCCTAGCCTCAGCAATTTTGTTGCCAACGACATTATTGTGCACAATAGCATTGAACAAGACGCGGACATCGTCATGTTCATTTATCGCGACGACGTGTACGATGAATCTTCAGATCGCAAAAACGTGGCCGAGTTGATCATCGCCAAGCACCGCAACGGCCCCACCGGCACAGTGGAGCTTTACTTCCAGCGCAATCTGACGCAGTTCAGAAATGCGTTGAAGCGGGATGTCGCATTGTAGCGGCTGGCGGCTAGCCGTTGGCAGTTGGCCTACCGCCGATTGCAAACAGCCCGCCGCCAACTGCTAACAGCCAACTGCCAACAGCCATGAAAATATTCAGCGGTTTCCCTGATGGCGAACTCAAGATGTCAGCACTGCCGGAGATGTTCTATACCGGCCTGCTGCCGCTCATCGACGATCTGCTGGAGTTGAAGGTGACCGTCGCGTGCTTCCGCCTGTGTTGGCAGAAGAGCGGGCTGGTGCGCTGGACGACTTCGGCGGAGTTGAGGCGCGATCCGGCGTTGAGCGACGTGCAGGAAGAGATTGCTGCCGGAGTGATGAAGGCCATCCGGCGCGGATCGCTGGTGGGCGCGCTGGATCGATCGGGTTTGCAGTATCTCTTTCCGAACTCGGAACTGGGACAGGCGGCAGCGGAAGCGATCAAGCGCGGCGAGAAGATCGAAGCGATCCCGCAGATTGTGGGACGCCCCAACATCTTTGTGCTGTACGAGCAAAACATCGGAGCACTGACGCCACTGATCGTCGAGCAGTTGGAAGAGGCCGCCCGGGAATTTCCGCCGCAGTGGCTTGAGTATGCCTTTGCCGAAGCGGTGAAGCAGAATGCGCGATCGTGGGCGTATGTGAAGAAGATTCTGGATAATAAAGCGCGTGGAGCGAAACGTGAAACGACCGGGCGCGATTTTACCGCCGACAAACAGCGCTATGCCGAAAGACAACGCCGCGATGAAGCCTGACACTACTCTCACGGAGTGCGAAATCTGCGGCGGACTCGGTTGGATCAGCGCGGATGTGCCGGTAGGGCATCCGCTGTTTGGTAAGCTGGTGCCCTGTCCCCATCGCCAAAGCCAGATCAAGCAAACGACGACGCAGAAGCTGTGGCACGAACTTGGCCCGCTGCGCGAGATGATGCTGAATAACTTTGAGCCAGAAGGCCACGCGGTCACGATCGAGCAGAAGCATTCATTGCGCCGGACCGTCGAGGGTGTACAGCGTTTTATTGACGAGCCACGCGGCTGGCTGTTGATTCAAGGTGGCTATGGCTGCGGCAAAACACACCTGGCTGCGGCGATTGCCAATGGCTGCCTGGCGAAAGGGCTGCTTGTCATTTTTATCAACGTGCCGGACTTGCTCGATTATCTGCGCAGCGCTTACAACCCCCATGCTGAAGAAACCTACGACGAGCGTTTCAACCAGGTGCGTGACGCCGCGCTGCTGATTCTGGACGATCTGGGCACGCAGAATGCTACGCCGTGGGCCGAAGAAAAGTTGTATCAAATCTTCAATACGCGCTATGTGCACAAACGCCCGACGGTGATCACCACCAACCTCGAATTGGACGATCTCGATCCGCGGTTACGTTCACGCTTGAACGATCTTGATTTGGTGCGTAAATTACGGATTACCGCGCCGGATTATCGCCGCAGTGCCATTGAACAGGGCCAGAGTTCGATGAGCACGCTGGCCTTTTATCACGATAAACGCTTTGACAACTTTGAAGTCCGTGGGGATTTGACCCGAGATGAGCAGGCTAATTTGAAAGAAGCCTTGCGTAATGCGCGGGATTTTGCGCAACAACCTCAGGATTGGTTGGTGTTCAACGGCGATCACGGTGTCGGAAAAACTCATCTGGCCGCGGCTATTGCAAATTATCAAGCTGAGCGCGGCTACCCCGCCATGTTTGTGGTCGTCCCTGATTTATTGGATCATTTAAGAGCGGCCTTTAGTCCTGACTCGCGTGTCTCTTTTGACCAGCGGTTCGAAGAAGTGCGAACAACACCCTTATTGGTGTTGGATGATCTGGGTACGGAATCGTCCACGCCCTGGGCGCGGGAGAAACTCTATCAAATCCTTAATCATCGCTATGTTTCGCGCTTGCCAACTGTGATGACCATGTCGGTCGCGACGGATGAGCTGGAGCCTCGGATTCGCACGCGAGTTCAGGATATGACGCGCTGCCTGGTATTTCCTATGGATGTGCCCAGTTATCGCGGTGGGCCAAGTGTCAGACCGGTGGCAATGAGCAAGCCGACACGGACCCAACGGAGAAAGTGAACGAAGAGAGAGCCGACACCCAGTCGGCTTTTTTGTTTATTGAGATACCACTGTTGACATCTTCCTCGGCGTGCGTATAATCGCGACGCGAATACTCGCAGCGCGAACGCTCGCGCCGACAATTCATTAGGCAGCACGCATAAAAACACAGGCTGGTTGGTAGTCCGGCCGCGTCGATTGGCCCAATCAACGATTGACTCAATCGATGTCAGTAACCTCCCCTCCCGGGTGTCCGCTGCGCGCTTTGCTCCTCAGGGAGGATTTTGTGTTTCTCACCCTCTATTTCGACGGACAATTCTGGATCGGCTTGATCGAGTGCGTGGATGATACGTGTACAGGCGCGCCGCGCCTGCGGATGACCCGCTACGTCTTTGGAGCGGAGCCGAGCGACATCCAGGTGTTGGAGTTCGTGCAGTCTCAACTGCTCGAAGTTGCTGCGCGCGCTACGGTCGATGTCGTTGTCGACCGCAAGGTCAAAGCGATCCGCAATCCCAAGCGGGCCGCGCGCGAAGCCGCGAAGATCATGCGCCAGCTGATCGTCTCGACCAAAGCCCAACAAGCCTTGCAGCTCCAGCACGAACAGAACAAGCAGGAACATCACGAGCGCACCAAAGCTGAACGTGAAGCGGAAGAAAAACGTCGGCGCGAGATCAAGCGCGAGAAGGCCAAGCAGCGGCATCGGGGGCACTGAGTCGTTTTCATAACACCTGGTGCAATTTTGATCATAGCCCAGCCGTAGGGTAGGCGGTGTCAAAGCGCCGTGTGCCGAGTCAGGTGGATGGTGTTAACTGAAAGCGTTGTTGGATGTTTAACACTTTCCAGGAGGGTCGGCTATGTTAGTACGCTCACGTGTGAAGACAATGTTCTGGATACTGATTGCTGCCTTGGCGGCGTGTACTTCACATCCAGAGTTAGAGACAACGATCGAGGTTCCCACATCTATATCTCGTCCGAGGTTAGAAACGACGATCGAGGCCGCTAACCTTGATTCCCGTTTCTCTGATCTAAAAGTAATCTCGCCTGCCACGGCAGCCCGTGTGACGCAGCTAATGCGCCGTGGCAAAGGCTTGTTAACCAGCTCTTACGCCTGGGCGCAGAAGGTGCCACTGTTGGCGATCGTCACCGAGGCAGGGATTAGCATTTATGATGCCACAGCTCGACGCGAGGTTCGTTTCATTGAAACGCCAGGGACCATGGCCTCTGTGGCATTATCGCCGGATGGGCAAATTCTGGCAGCGGGTGGTGAGCACAATTCTCTTGTGCTCATGAATGTAACCACCGGCGACTTGCTGTATACCTTGCAGGCATCTTCCAGATCTCAGCCGTCTGCACATACTTCGCAGCGAGCGCGAGAACTGGCTTTTACACCGAGCGGCCAGCGGCTCGCCGCAGCGGAAGAGAAGATGATCAAATTATGGGATCTGGAAACCGGCCGCTTATTGGCGAGCCATGAGATACCTGACTATCCTGATCGAATAGAATTTGCCAATGAGCAGGTCCTAGTCGTTCAATGGTCAGGTGTCTTTATCAAACTTTGGAACACAATTACCGGACAGACATGGACTCCCCCTGATCGATCTGTATTGAATTGGAACTTTCAACCCAATGGTACCCTAGTTACCTTGGATAAGGACGACCAAACGGTGAACTGGTGGGATGCTGTCACTTTTCAAAAGAAGTCCAGTCTTCCCCTGAAGACCGGGCTTGATAGGGTTATCTTCGGAGCATCTTCGACGGACGGCAAGATCGTAGCTATCCAGAGTCTCGGTGCACTTGAGATCTGGGATAGCTCGACCGGTCGCCTACGGTATAGTATAGGTAAACTGGGCATGCGTGGGGCAGTTTTTTCACCCGATGATAAGGCACTGGCCTGGGTGGACGAAAGTCATGTTGTCAACGTGTGGGATGTCGCGACTGGTGGTCGTGAGCTAAACCAACGTTTGGTGAGTGATGCCCGTTTTGCGGGTTGGGTGTCTTTTGCGCCCGATCACAAGACTCTTGCCGTGATATATACTATTGACACGGGACCACATGCACAAAAGCTCGTCTTCAAGATTTGGGACGTGGCGACCGGCCAGACACTTGTGACCTTTGATGAGATATCGCGTATTGAGCAAATAGCTTTTCCAGGTTACAGCTCTACGCCCATCTCGAAATCTTCCAACGACGTGTTACTTTCTCCCGACGGTACGATCGTGATTTCTAGACCAGTGGGGGGCACTGCGCTTGACGTGTGGGAAACAACTACTGGCCGCCTGAGGAGTACGCTCGATCCGGCTGTTCACTCAGACGGCAAAGCGCTTTCACAGGATGGGCGATTGCTCGCGGTCCTAATCCCTGAGGGTCTTCAATTATGGGACACCCTTTCAGGTAAAGTGCTGGCCGTTCTACCGGAGAATAACGTGACTGCCGCGGCCTTTACCCCTGATGGCCGAACAATTGCTTCGCTAGATAACACAGGCACACTCAAATTATGGGAGGTCGCAACCGGTCATCTCCGATCTAGTGGAGGAGTATCGACTCGCTTTGTACGCGATATGACGTTTTCACCTGATGGTCGTCTGTTAGCTCTGGCCTCTTCGAACAAAACCGTCCACTTGTGGGACGTTCTTGCAGAGAAAGAAAGGTCTGCGCTGACGGGACATCTGGGAGCCGTAACCAGTGTGGCTTTTTCACCGACCGGTCAGATACTAGCCTCTGGCGGTGACGATGATGATCGTACCATCAAACTATGGGAAGTAGCTGACGGTCGCGAACTGGCGACCTTACGCGGAGGCACTCTGAAGGTGACAGATGTCGCCTTTTCGAAGGATGGCAAATACTTGGCCTCCAGTTCATACGATGGCACCATACGAGTGTGGGGTGTGCCGTAGAGATGCAATACACCCGTGTTGAAAAACACGCCAGCCCGATCTTGATTAAGATCGGGCTGACATCTAGCTGAAAAATCTTCTCTGCTACTTCGCCGCAATATACGTCGCTGTTGTGCGCGTGACTTGCTCCACGGGCAGCACATCGACCAGTTCATATTGCCGCGAACCGAGGCCAAGCTGCTCGCCGTATTCGCACACCAGATACGGATCCTTCAGCGGCCCATGTATCCAGCGAAAGGGATGTCCCTCACGGGTATGCACTTCCATTGAGGTAGGCAGGTTCTCTTCGATCAAGCGGGTTTGACCGATCACGTCGAGCGCCGCTTGATCGATCGCCACGATGTCGTCGGAGCCGAAGACGCCCGCATCGGGGAGAATGGGCATGGAGGTGAACCCGAAGCAATCGCACAATGGCGTCATGTGTGTGGCGATCGTCAGATGCGTCGCTTTGCCCGGCGCGAAGGTGGACAGGGTGATTGCGGTGGAAATGGCGCACGCTTCCTGGAACGTATGGAAGTTCACCGGATCGATCTTCAGACTGCCCGGCGGCGCTACCTGCAAACAGCGCCCACATTGATTGCACTGCTCAAAGTGCAGGTGCAACTCTTCTGGTTTATCTTTATCGATCACGATACCGTCGTGCGGACACACCTCCACAATGCGCTGCCGTGTTTCAGCATCCGGACAACGCTCGGCCCACCAGTATTTGTCGAAGTGCATCGCATCGTGCATCGCACCGCGCGTCTCGCCGATCAGGCAGCCCAACGCCAGGTTCTTGAAGGCCGCGCCGAAGCCGCACGACGGATGTCCTTTGGCGTGCGCCAGATTGATCAGGAACGACGCATCCTGAATCATGCCCGCCACCTTCCAGTCCTGAATATTCTTGTAGGGTCGATGATGAGCGTAGAAATATTTGTCGTCCGGCCCTGCCGTGGGGAACACCGGACAACCGATCGTCTCTGCGCTGTACCCGCGTTCTTCTGCGCCGCGCGCGTCCCAACTCACATCGGTGACAAACGGCTTGCCACCGCCCTCCTTCACCGCCTGCACCACCTTGCGCACGAAGACCGGATGCACCGTCGAGTAGCTCAGGTTGTTGCCGGTGTGCATCTTGATCGCCACCGTCTCGCCCTTCACCCGATCGCGAATCGCCAGCTTTTCGATGATCAAATCGAGCTTGGCGGGTAAACTTTCCTTGGCCTCCCAGCGCGCCTGACGTGGCGAGCCAAAATAAACAATGGACATCGGGGGCTCCTTCTGAAGCAAGATAGGTCTCATTATAGAGTTATTGCCGCATCCGCCAATTGACGCTTCTCGCCTCGCACGCTGACATTTGTCACGTTCGGCCTCAGCCAGGGGAAGATCCATCTGAGCGTGGGGCTGTGCACCTGTAGAAAGATACAGGTCCGCGTATTATTCAAAGTTTGCCGCTCACAGTATAATGTTACTTGAAGACCAAAAGGACATGCCGTGCTGCGCAACCTGCTCGACGAACAACAAACCGAAATTCTGGCTCAAGAGCGCGCCCTGCTGGAAGACCTGCGCGTGATGTTAGGTCGCCTCGATGCTGCACCCGATGATCAACGGCACCTCGCTCACGCCCTGCGCCAGCTGGAAGAACTCTTTCTGCTCGTCGTGGTGGGTGAGTTTAACGCCGGTAAGTCGGCCTTCATTAACGCGCTGCTCGGCGAGCCGCTACTGGAGGAGGGTGTCACCCCCACTACCGATCGGGTTCACGTGTTGCGCTATGGCCCGGAGTTCACGCGAATTGCGCGCGACGAAGATCTGCTGGTCGTGACCTGGCCCATCGAGTGGCTGCGCGATATCAATCTGGTGGATACGCCGGGCACTAACTCTGTGTTGCAGCAGCATCAGACCATTACAGAGGACTTCATCCCGCGCAGCGACCTGGTGTTATTCATCACCTCGGTCGATCGCCCCTTCACCGAGTCGGAACGTGTTTTTCTGGAGCGCGTGCGCGCCTGGGGCAAAAAGATCGTTGTTGTCATCAACAAGATCGATGTGCTGCAAGACGAACCTGGTTTAGCGAAGGTCGTTCAATTTGTGGAAGATAATGCCCAGGTGTTGTTGGGCATGCGTCCGCCTCTCTTCCCCGTGTCCGCCCGCCTGGCGCAAAAGGCCAAGGCCCTTACCGGCGCTGAGCGTGAACCGCTCTGGCAGGCGAGTCGCTTCGCGGCGCTGGAGGAGTTTATTCTCACCACGCTGGATGAAAGACAGCGGGTGCGCCTGAAATTGGAAAATCCGTTGGGGGTTGCCGATCGTCTGCAGGCGCAGTACTTGACCAACGCGCAGGCTCGTCTCGATCTGCTGCGCGAGGACATCAAGACGCTGGATGACATTCAAGAGCAGCTGCTGGGGTACGAAGACGATCTGCGCCGCAACTTCGCCGACAAGTTGAGCCGCGTGGACAACGTGCTGCTGCAAGTGGAGTCGCGGGGCACGGCTTTCTTCGACGACACCGTGCGCTTGACGCGCGTCTTCCATTTGATTCATACCGATCGCGTCCGCGCCGAGTTTGAGCAGAAAGTCATCGCCGATGCCGTGCCGCAGATTGAGCTCCAGGTGCGTGACTTGATCGACTGGCTGGTCGACCGGGATTTCCGCCAATGGCAGGGCGTCATGACCCACGTCAATCGGCGCGCCGGGCAGCATCACGATCGCATCGTCGGTCAGGTCGGCGGCCAGTTCGAGCACAATCGGCAGGAGCGTTTGGCCTCGGTGGAACGCGCGGCGCGTGAGGCCATTGCCAGTTACGATCGCACGAAAGAAGCCGCCGAGCTGGCCGAGTCCGTGCAACGCGCTGTGGCGCAGACCGCGCTGGTGGAAGTCGGCGCGATTGGTCTGGGCGCACTGCTGGTGGCGATTCTGCACGCCAGCATGGCCGATTTCAGCGGCGTCTTGACGGCGGGCGCTGTTGCCACGCTGGGCTTCTTTATCCTGCCCGCCCGGCGGCGCGCGGCTAAAAAGCAATTGAAGACTCAACTCGAAGCGCTGCGCGCACGGCTGGCCAAAGCGCTGACCCAACAATTTGAACGTGAACTGAATTTGTCGCTGCAACGGATGCGCGAGGCCATTGCGCCTTATACGATCTTCGTGCGGACCGAGCGCGAGAAATTGGGCGAGATCGAAGATCACTTGGTCTCGGCGTCCAATAAGATCCAAACGCTGCGCGCCCGGATCAAGGACTTGTAGGTTCAAGTTTCTGTCTCGGCGTAGTGTGCTATGCCACTCGTCTATCTGGGTATGGGTTGGTTGAGCGGTATTGCCCTCGCGTCGGCGCTTCAGCTGCCGCTGGAAGTCCTGTTCGCTGCTTCCCTCGTTCCAATTGCCGGTCTGGTGCTGTGGTGGAAGGATCGCCGCGTGCGTTTGATCTGGCTCAGCGTCTTTGCCGCGATCCTCGGCGGACTGCGCTTTGCCCTCTCCGTTCCGCACTTCGATCAAAACTCGCTTTCTACCTACAATGGCCTTGGGCTCGTCACGCTTGAAGGGGTGATTGCCGGGCCGCCGGACGTGCGCGATACCTACATCAATCTGCGCGTTGAGGCCGATCGACTGGCCATGCCCGATCGCCCCTCTCAGCCGATCGGCGGTGTGGTGCTGGTGCGGCCTTCGCGGCCCGCCGAGTTCCACTACGGGGAGCGGGTGCGGGTGACGGGCGAGCTCAACGCGCCGCCGGAATTTGCCACGTTCAACTACGCCGACTTTCTGGCGCGGCAGGGTGTTTACTCTTTGATCGATCGCCCGCGTCTTAGCGTGCTGGCAAAAGATCAAGGCAGTCCGGTCCTCGCCGTCATCTATGGTTTTCGCGAGCGTGCTTACCGGGTGTTGCAGCAGATCCTGCCAGAGCCGCAGTCCTCGCTTTTAAGCGGCATCTTGTTAGGCGTCGATGCCGGCCTGCCCGTGGTCGTGCAGGAAAACTTTCGCAACACCGGCACCACGCATATTATTGCCATCAGTGGCTACAATGTCACCCTGCTCATTTCGATCATGTCGACCTTTGCCGTGCGCCTGTTCGGGCGGCGCCGGGCTTTTCCCATTTTGATCGTAGGACTCGCTGCCTATACGATCATGGTGGGCGCGAGTGCTTCGGTGGTGCGCGCTGCGATCATGGGCGGCGTTACGCTGCTGGCGATCTATCTGGGGCGGCAGGGCGCGGCGTTGATCTCGCTTTTCTTCGCCGGCTGGTTAATGACGTTCTTCGATCCCAACACACTCTTTGACGTGGGCTTTCAGTTGAGTTTCGTCGCGACACTGGGGCTGGTGCTCTATGCCACGCCTTTCACCCGCGTCAGTGAGCGCCTGGTCACGCGCCTGTTCGATCAGGCGTTCGCGCGGCAGGCTGTCGGCTTGATCAAAGACGCGCTGTTGGTAACACTGGCCGCACAGGTGACGACGTTTCCGTTGTTGATGTACTATTTCCGGCAAATCTCCCTCATCTCGTTCGTCGTCAACCCGTTGGTGCTGCCGGCTCAAACGGGCGTGATGATATTCGGCTTGTTCGCATTAACCGGTGGGTTGGTGTCGATCCCGTTGGGCCAGATTGCCGCGTGGACGGTGTGGCCGTTCTTGACCTGGACACTAGCCGTGATCGAATTATTCGCACAATTGCCGTTCGCCGCCATCCCACTGGATTATGTGCCACCGATCGTCGTCGCCGCGTATTATGCCGTCTTGATCGGATTGACGTGGTACTTCAAACAATCCAAGGAGCAACGCCCCACGATGATCAAGAAACTGATCACACCCCGCCGCGCGCTCCTAGCCGGCGGCCTTGCCGTCTTGTTGTTGGCGGTGACCTTCTCATGGCGCTCGGACGAGCGCTTGCATGTCTACGTGCTGGATGTCGATGGGCACCCGGCCCTGGTGCAGACGCCGACCGGCCATCAGATCCTCATTGGGGGATCGAACAGCCCTTCGGGTTTGCTGAGCGCGCTGGGACAGCTGCTGCCTTTTTGGGATCGGGATATCGATCTCGTGGTGGTGCCGACCAGGCAGGGCGATCAGTTGAATGGCCTGTTGGCGGTGCTCGATCGCTATGCGGTCAAACAGATCATGTCTGTCGAGATTTCCCCGGACAGCCGGGCCGGGCAGGAATGGCAGGCTGCGATCACGCAGCAGGGTTACCCAGCGATCGGGTTGCAGAACGCCTCACTGGATGCCTCCGTGAGTCTGAGCTTCGACGGCGCGAGCGCGTTGATCGCATCCGGCGGCAACTGCATCGCGCTCGGGCCAAGCGAACAAGCCCAGATCAATATCATCGCCGGGCAGCTCGATCGGCTGCCCGCACAACCCCAGCTGATTTTCACCTGGACGCCAATCGTGTCCGACACACGCCTGATCGATTTGACGAATCGCGGCACGATCGATCTCACTTTTGAGAACGGCGGTGTGGCGATTGGTGAAGTGCGGTAAGCGCGTGAGCGAAGCGGTTTCAGGCACAGCGCGACAGCGGTACTTCTCAGCGGCACCGTGTGCGCCGTGAGATGATATACTACCCGCAATTCAATTTCCGCGGCGAGAGGCGTGACATGCTCAATACAACGCGACCCAGCGAGAAATCAGCAGCTCACCAGATCAAAGTTCTGCTTGTCGACGATCATGCCGTGGTGCGGCAGGGACTGCGCACCTTCCTGGAGCTGCAGGATGACATGTGTATTGTGGGCGAGGCGGCTAACGGCGTGGAAGCCATCGAGCAAGCGCGGCAAATGCAGCCCGACATCGTGCTGCTCGATCTGGCGATGCCGAAGATGGGGGGCGTGGAAGCGACACCGCACATCATCGCGGCTTGCCCGCAGGCGCGCGTGATCATCCTGACCAGCTTCGGCGAGGACGATCAAGTGATTCCAGCGATTCGGGCGGGCGCGCAGGGTTATCTGCTCAAGGACATTCCGCCGCACGATCTGGTTAAGGCCGTGCGCGAGGCGCATCAGGGCCGGGCGCAGCTGCATCCCGATGTGGCGCAGAAATTGATGTCGGCCATTGCTGCGCCAACACCCGCACGCCCATCCCCCGAACCCGATTTGACCGAGCGCGAACTGGAAGTACTGCGCCTCATCGCACAGGGCTTGAACAATCAACAGATCGCACAGCGCTTGACGATTAGCGAGAAGACGGTGAAGACGCACGTCAGCAACATTCTGGGCAAGCTGCAGGTGGACGATCGCACGCAGGCGGCGATCTATGCCTTGAAGAAAGGGTTAGGATCGGCGTAGTCAGTCATTCCTGCCGCCTGGCGTGCCGCCAGGCTCCGGAGGAGCCTGGTAGGGCAAGGCGGGAAGCCAGCGTGATCTGTGCATCATCCAACTGGATGCCCGCTGACGCCCTGTCCGCCGCCCAGCGTGCCGCCAGGCTCCGGGGGAGCCTGGGTACGGCAAAGCGGGGGCGCGCTAGGCGAAGCATTCGGGCATGACAGGTCTTGTGAACACCCATTATGGCTGTCTATCTCATTCTGGTCTCAATCATCATTCGCGCGCTGGTCACATTTGGCGGGCAGCCCCGACTGCAGGTGCTGGCGATCCTGGCGGCTTACGGCGTATTGCTGGTGGCCTATCAACAACGGCGCGCGTGGTTCACCGTTGATCGACGCCGCGCCGTGATCTATCTGGGTGTGCAGTCGCTGTCGGTGATTGGGCTGATCCTGATCCCGCCGCACTACGATTATTTCCCGCTGCTTTTCATTCCTCTCAGCTTATCTGCGGTCGAATTGCTGGGGCGACGTTTCGGCTTTCTGTGGATTACGGCCTATGTGCCGGTGATGCTGTGGCAGTATGTGTTCGCCACGCTCATCTTCGATCAGATCAACGCCGTCGATTGGTCCACCGGCCTGGCGATGACGCTGCTCTACACCGGCTTTGGCTTCCTGGTTGGGCAGATTGCCCACGTCCGCCAACAGGCCCAGATCACACAACAGCACAACCAGCAGATGCTGATCGAACTACGCGCGGCGCATCGGCGGTTGCAAGATCGCGCGGCGCAGCTGGAAGAGCTGGCCATGATGCAGGAACGCGGCCGTCTGGCGCGCGAGCTGCACGATTCGGTGACACAGACGGTTTTCAGCATGACGCTGGCGGTGCAGGCCGCACAATTGTTGTTAAGCAAAGACGCGAGCCAGGTCGTCGTGCAGCTCGCGCGGGTGCTGGAGTTGGCGCGTAATGCTTCACGCGAGATTCAAGCCATCGTCAAGCAGCTGCGCCCGGCCTCGATCGGCGTAGAGGGTTTAGCGTCGGCGCTGCGCAGTTATCTGGCGGAACGACAGGTGCGTGATGGCCTAATCACCCAGCTGGAGGTGAAGGGCGAGGCAATTTGGCCGGAGCATGTGACGCTGGGATTGTATCGCATCGTGCAAGAGGCCGTGCACAACGTGATTAAACATGCCGGCACACGCGAGGTCACCATCAAGTTGAACCTGTGCGACCCACCCGCTTGTGTGGAAGTGATTGATCACGGTACAGGCTTTGTCATGAACGAAATAGCGCCACGGCGCGGCCACATGGGGTTGGCGAGTATGGCCGAGCGTGCGCGTGAGTTGGGTTGGATATTGACGATCGATTCGGTGCCAGGTCAGGGAACCTGCGTCAAGGTGCAAGAGCGATGAAAACACAAAGCCAACGCATCGTGACCATCATCTACTATGTTTTGTTGGCCATCATCGTCTTACGAGCGGTGCCGCGCTACGGCGACATTGCGGCCTTGGCGCTGTTGGCGACCTTTCTGTTGCTGCTGGTGAGTGAACCGGGCGTATCCAAGCGGTGGAGCACCTATCGCTGGATTTATTTTGCCGTGCAAACGGCGTTGGGCATCGGGTTGGGTTTCCTCATGCCCGAGTTCGATTTTCTGTGGGGCTTGTACATCATTCTGGCCGGTCAGCTCTACCTGTCCTTGCCGCGCCGTGCCGCGTTGATCTGGATGAGCGGGTTGATCATTATTGCCGGACTGTTCCTGATGACGGCGTTGGGCGTGGCACTGGGCCTGGCGATTCTGCTCAATTTCGTTGCGGTCGGCAGCTTTATGATTTCATTTGGGAACGCATCATGGCAGGCTGAAGTGGTCCGCAACGAAAGCGCGGCCCTGCTGCACGATCTGCAAACGGCGCACGCGCAGTTGCAGGACTACGCCGATCGCGCCGAGGAACTCTCAGCGGTGCGCGAGCGCAATCGAGTGGCGCGTGAATTGCACGATTCGGTGAATCAAACGATCTTCAGCATCACGCTCACGGTGGAAGCGGCTCAGACCATATTGGGCAAAGACCCCGGGCGTGTGCTGCCGTACCTCACTCAACTTCAAGACATGACCAGCAGCGCCCTGGCGCAACTCCGCTCGCTCATCGGGCAGCTGCGCCCCAAGTCAGACGAGCCTGCTGCCAAGTAAGACAAATCTCCACAGTCCTACATCTCCCGTCGCACATCATCTTCTCCTCTCTCCGTCGCTCAGCTGAGACAAAGATCGGCTGACAGGCTGGCTTCTCAATCTATCTGCCGTTGGATGTACCCGGCGTGAATTGCGCGTATAGTGAAGGCGCAAGGCGAGGGCAATTCAAGAGCAGAGGAGATTCACCATGACGACGGAAATCGAAATGACACCTATCAAAGTCCACGACAACGCGTATGAAACAACCTCCATCTCTGGGTGGGGGTGGCCCGATCAGGTCGCGCTCGCCAATTTTGCCGAGATGGCTGATTGGCCGGAGCAAGCCGATCCGCTGCTTGAGAACCATCTTGAGTACGCGGCACTGTACTTCGTATCGTGAATAGATGCCTTGAAAGGAGAACACTTACCATGGCAACTACCACACTCAGCACCAGCCAGTTTTCAGCCACAGCCCAAGCCGTTCAAGTCAAGGCGGCCAGTCGTTTGCCGTTCATCGACAATCTCCGCGTCCTGCTGACGATCCTGGTGATCCTGCACCATATCACGATCATCTACGCCGGAAGCGGATCGTGGGGACTCTATACGGAAGGCCGGCAGGACACCCTCACCGCGGTGATCGGTACCTGGTTCTGTGCGGTCAATCAAGCGTACTTCATGGGTTTCTTCCTGCTCATCTCGGCCTATTTCGTCCCGGGTTCCCACGATCGGAAAGGGGCGGGCCAGTTCCTGAAAGATCGCTTGATCCGCCTGGGCATCCCGCTGGTCATCTATAGTTGGATCATCAGCCCGCTGTCATACAGCATGGTCACCTATGTGACGCAAGGCCAGATTCTTCCCTTGTCGAGTTATCTCCCCGGTGGAGACTTTGAAGGAATCATCGGCGCGGGGCCGCTGTGGTTTGTCGAGGCTCTGCTCATCTTCACGGTCGTCTACGTGGTCTGGCGGCGGTTCTTCCGGCCCAAGTCACTCGTGCCACCGGTTAAAACCGATAGCCGATTTCCCAGCAGCAAGGCCATTGTGCTTTTCGCGGTGCTTCTAGCCACGGCGACTTTCGCGGTCCGCTTGTGGCGCCCGATGGGCTGGAGCTTCTCACCACTCAACTTGCAGTTCCCGTTCTTTGTCCAGTACATCGTCATGTTCGTCGTCGGGTTGATCGCCTATCGGCGCAACTGGCTGGCGAGCCTCTCCGACTCTGCGGGCAAGCGGTGGCTGGCCGTAGCGATTGCCTTGATTCTGCTGTTCATGCCGCTGGCGCTGGCCGGCGGCGCGATGGAGAGCGATGAGCCATTCCGGGGCGGTCTGTACTGGCAGGCCATGGCTTATGCGCTGTGGGAGTCTCTCTTGTGCGTCAGCATGTGCATCGGCCTGACTTATCTTTTCCGCCGCTACTCGAATCAGCAAGGCCGGCTGGCCAGGTTCCTGTCACCCAACGCCTATACGACCTATCTCATCCATGCTCAGGTGATTACGGCTACGGCGCTTGTGTTGCGCAATGTCGATCTGTATCCACTGCTCAAGTTTGGTCTGGCTGCGCTGATCGCCCTGCCATTGTGTTTTGTGCTGAGCAACCTGATCCGCAAGTTGCCGTATATCGATCGGGTGTTATAAATCCCGAAGGCCTCGTCCGTCCGATGGGTCACCGGCATAGCACGCCGGTGGCCCATTTTATTTGGCGGCAAAGTGAGCGCCTGTACTTCAGGCCTACGTCTCTGGTCGTAGGTCGCCGTGACTTCTGAGACGACGGTCGTAGCAAAAGATCGGTTTAGGGCGAGGTGCAAAACCCGACTCGCGTTGGATGTGTCGAGCACGCGACAAGCGTATAGTGAGTGCGTAAAGCGAGGCCATCTATGAAAGCCATCCGCGTCCTGATCGTCGATGATGTAGCGCAAGTGCGGCGCGAACTGCGCACACTCCTGCCGCTGCTGGCGGCGATCGAGGTGGTAGGTGAGGCCGAGCATGGGCAGCGCGCGATCGAGTTGGCGGCTGCCTTGCGGCCCGAGGTGATCATCATGGATGTGGAGATGCCAATCGTGGACGGGCTGGCTGCCACCCGTACGATCAAGCAACTATGCCCGTCGTGCCGCATCGTCATCCTATCGATTCACGGTGAGGAGACGGTTCGCACCATGGCCCGGCTTGCCGGGGCCGACGCTTTCGTTGATAAAGGCGCGCCGTTGGCAGCGCTATTGCAGGCCATTCAACTCGATTCGGAAACTACGCCGCCGTCGTTGCGAGGAGCGTCTTTTGTGACGAAGCAAGCTCCTCCCTAGATGGTGCGGCCTGCTGATGCGCACGGAGATTGCTTCGCCGCGATACCGCTGCGGCTCGCAATGACGAACCTAAAACAGGGAAAGGATTTCAACATGACTTCTCAAGCAACTTCTCAACGCCGCATCGATCTGGACTGGCTGCGCGTCATCCTGATCGGTTTCGTCTTCATCTTTCACTCCGGTCGTTTCTTCGACACGGGCGGCTGGCATGTCAAGAACCCAGAAACATATTTTGGCGTGCAGGTCTGGACCACGTTCCTGGCCAATTGGATGATGCCGGCGATCTTCGCCGTGTCGGGTGCGAGCCTGTTCTTTGCGCTGGGTCGTTCCAATGGCAAGTTCGTCAAGGATAAAGTGCTGCGCCTGCTCGTGCCGTTGATCGTCGGGGCTTTCACGCACGTAGCCGTGCAGGTTTATCTGGAGCGCGTCACGCATCATCAGTTTACGGGCACCTTCTTTGAGTTCCTGCCACACTACTTCGACGGCCTGTACGGCTTCGGTGGCAACTTTGCGTGGATGGGCTTGCACCTCTGGTATCTGTTGGTACTGTTCGTGTTCAGCCTCTTGCTGCTGCCGTTGTTCCGCTGGTTGAAGGGACATGGTGCACCGCTACTAAACAAATTCGACGATGTGCTCTCACTGCCGCTGGTGGTGTACGCACTGGCGCTCCCGATCGCGCTGCTAACGGTCAACCTCGATCCGCGTACACCGCTGGGCATGCGTGACATGGGCGGCTGGCCGCTGCCGACCTATCTGCTCTTCTTTATCTATGGCTTCCTGGTCATCTCGCACACGGGCTTGCAGCAGCGTATCCGGCAGCAGCGTTGGCTGTCGCTGTTCCTGGGCCTGGTCTGCTTCGCGGTGCTGGCAGTGATCTGGGCCGTCCAAGGTGATGCGCCGGTTGGGACGCCGCGTTACGCTCAGATCTTCACGATCTTTGGGATCAGCGCGTGGTGTTGGGTGTTGGCGATCTTCGGCTTTGGGATGAAGCATCTGACGCGCAATCCGCCTTTCTTGCAGCGTGCCAATGAAGCAGTGCTGCCCTTCTATGTGCTGCATCAGTCGATCTTGATCTACGTGGGCTACTTCGTCGTGCAATGGAACATCCCCGATCTGCTGAAGTGGCTCATCATCGCGCCAGTATCGTTGGCCCTCATCCTGGGGCTGATCAAGATCATCGAGCGGGTCAATGTGCTGCGCTTCCTGTTCGGCCTGAAACCGCTGCGCCGATCGGCTCAGCCAGCCCCGGCGGTTACGCCGGTAGCCCAAACGATCGAGTAGTCAACACCCCGCTGTTCTTATCGACGAGGCACACCTTGGCTTGTGGTGTGCTTCGCCGCTGCTGTCGTGGCGCAGCGGGCCTTCTCTTTTATTCCGCCAATCGATCTGAAACCAAACGGGGCTTGATCCACGTATTATTGTGCGATGGCCAGTCGGTCGGGTACACTTAACGCAGCGATGTCTGCGCCACACCTCAAAAAACTGCGCTTTCAAGCCAGCAGCAAGCTAGCCGCCGAAGTGATCGGGCGGCTGCTTCAGTTTGCCTTGATCTATGTGGCACAGCGCCTGTTAGGTCCCGCCAACTACGGCATCATGACTTATGGTCTCGCGGTGGGTATGGTGTTGGCGCCCGCGACTGATCTGGGCGCGCAGTTGATCATCACACGTGAGATTGCGCGAGATCGCGCGTGTGATCGATCCGCCGCACCACGACTGGCCGGTAGCGGCCTGACACTCAAGTTGATCCTCACCCTGTGCGCCGTAGGTTTGCTCTTCCCGATCAGCTGGCTGCGACCCGCAGAGGCGGCCTTCGCCACGTTCATCCTGGGGTTGTCCATCATCGAGGCTTCTTTTGTGGAATACTTCGGCTATGTCTTCCGTGGCTTGCAGCGTGTCGAATTCGATGCCGTTCTGACGCTTTTGCTGCGCCTGTCCGTGTTTGCATTCGGCCTCGCGGCTCTCATATTGCAGGTCAGTGTCAATAGCCTGGCTGTTGCTTACCTGTTGGGCAATTTGTTGGCCGCGCTGCTCGGCTATGTCTGGCTGCGGCGGCGATTTTTTATTCCCCAATTGAAAGCGAAGCGATCGGAACTGCTGGTCCTGCTGCGCCAGGCGCTACCCTTGGGCGGCGCCATTCTCTTCTCGATCGGCTATACGCGCACTTCGATCTTTCTGCTGGATGCCTGGCACAATTCCGCAGCGGTTGGCGAATATGGTGTGGCCTTGCGCCTGACTGAACCACTGGCCATCATTCCGGCGTCGATCATGGCCGCGGTGTTTCCGGCGTTGTCTCACGCGCTGAGCCAACAGGGTTATGCGGCTACGCGGCCACTGCGCAGCAAAACGCTGGGCGCGCTCGCCTTGTGCGGTTTGCTGATCGCTGCCGCTGGTGCTCTGCTTGGCCCGTCGCTCATCCACTTCTTGTATGGCGATCAATATGCCGGCTCGACGGCCGCTTTGCAGATTCTCGCCTTAGCCACGCTGCCCACGTTTATCAACTATGCCTTAACCCACTTCCTGGTGGTGGTGCGTCAACAACGCTTGAACCTGATCTTTAACGTCATCATCTTTGTCTTGAACCTGGCGTTGTGCCTGTGGCTGATTCCACAGTTGGGTCCCGGCGGCGCAGCGCTGGCGGTCGTCGTGAGCGAAGCGCTGTTGCTCGTGCTTTGCGCCGTGGCTTTATCGCGATCCTCCATCACGCGCCTGTGAGTGTAACCGCTATGATCACTCGCCGCGCCCGATCGTTGCAGCTCATCGCCCTCGCCCTGTTTGCCGCGCTGCTGCCGTTCGAACTCAAAACCCCGCTTGTGACACTCGACCCCATCGTGCTTACGAACGTCGAGGTACTGCTCTATGCCCTGATCGTTTGGTGGATCGTCGGTGTGCTATGGGCGCGGCGCGTACACTGGACGCTGGTCCACAGCGCTGTATTGACGTGGCTGATCATCCAGTTCGTCACGGCGTTCTTGGCGCCGGTGGAGCGCGCCGCAGCGCTCAAATTTGCACTACGCAGTGCGGGCGGCGCGGCCTTGTTCTTCATCGCCGCCGATTGGATACGATCGGGCCGTCGGGCCGCGTGGATCATGTCAGCAGTTGCGATCGGCGTGATGGTGTCTGCGGGCGCAGGCTTGCTCGAAGTTCAATCCGACGTGGTTCAAGCTGCGCTGCTCTGCTTCAAAACGCAGGCGTCGTTAGTGGGTGGTCAACTGCGTGCCAGCGGCACGTTTCAATATGCCAACACAGCCGCCATGTACTGGGAAGCCGCGCTGCCCGTGCTCATCGCCGTGGGGGTGTGGTGGTCGATCGGGCGGGGGCAGCGCCGTTGGCTCGCGCTGGCTTTGCTGGCCGGCCTCGGCGTGATCGAAGCGATCGTGCTCAGCGCCAGCCGCGCTGCCGTCGTGAGCACTGCACTCGCATTGGGGATCATGATTATCGCCGATCGAGCGTCGCAGACGCGATCGGGACTGGCGCGTTCCGGCGTCGTCAGCTTGAGCATCCTCGGCGTGCTCACCGGCGTGGAACTGATCGTCAATCCTGTGTTTGCGGCGCGCCTGCGTTCCGAGAATGACGATACCTGGTTCCGAGCGCGCCTTCATCCGCAACAATCTGAATTCAGCGCGGCTGCGGGTGACCTCATCACCACGACGCTTGTGGTGACCAACACCAGCCCGCGTCCTTGGTTGGCGCGTGGCCAGCGACCAGTGCACGTCAGCTATCATTGGATCCAACCGCACTCGCGGCGCGTATTGATCTTGGACGGCGAGCGCACGCCTTTGCCGCATGATCTGGCGCCCGGTGAAGCAGCCATAGTCGCAGCCTTTGTGAAAGTTCCATCCGTAACAGGCGCGTGGTTGTTGCAGTGGGATATGGTGCAGGAAGATGTCACCTGGTTCAGTGAGCGGGGCGGCGCTGTCGCTGAAGTGAAGGTGCAAGTCGTGCCCGCTCGCCAAAACCAGGTGAGCGTGATCGTTCCGGCGAGCGGGCAACTCAAGGATA
>JAUQXC010000793.1 GCA_030834825.1 Thermoflexales bacterium | reverse complement strand
GCAGGATCGCGAGCCGCTCCGTGTAGCGGAGCAGCGCTCGCTCGGAACGTTTGCGCTCGGTAACATCGCGCGCCGTGATGACAATGCCGCGCACGCCGGGATGCTCGAGCAGATTGGATCCCAACGCATCCAGATCGACGTACGATCCATCAGCGCGGCGGAAACGAAACTCGGTGGGCAGTCCGCTATTGGTACGCTGAACCACTTCTGCAAAGGCCTGCTCGATCAGGCCGCTGTCTTCCGGCGGCACGAACTCCAAGGGCGTCTTACCGATCAAGTAGCCGGGAGGATAGCCCAACACACGTGATACCGACGGACTTTCATAAGTCACGATCGAGTTCCGATCGTGAACGGTGATGATGTCCTGCGAGTTTTGTACCAGCGAGCGGAAGCGATCTTCGCTGGCGCGCAACGCATCTTCGGCCTGACGACGTTCCGTAACATCATGGACGGTGGTCAACATGCACGGCGCGCCTTCCAGCGCCACGGCTTCCAGCGAGAGCAGCGCCACCCGGATTGCGCCCTCCCGATTTTGAAAGTGGACTTCGTGGCCATGCACAAAGCCTTGCTGCGCCATCTCCTGCAGCACATGTTCACGTTCCTGCAGATCGACCCACAAATTCAGATCGCGCGCCGTGTGGCCCACCAACTCTTCGCGCGGATAGCCGGTGAGCCGCACGAAAGCGTCGTTGACATCCAGATAATGGCGTGTGAGGTTGTCGCTGATCGACATGGCCACGGGACTGGAGCGAAAGGCCTTGTTGAATTTTTCTTCGGATGCACGCAAGGCGTCTTCGGTCCATTTGCGCGCAGTGATGTCGCGTGACGAGATGTGGACTTCTTCAACTTCACCCGTAGCCACGTTCCGAATCGCACGGCCACTGGATTCCAGCCACAGATATGACCCATTGCGGTGGCGGACGCGGAAGCTGAGAGGAGCGATGGGCTGACCCTCCAGTAGGGCGGCCCAGCTCTGTTTCACCGCGGCTTGATCGTCAGGATGGATGACACTCTCGGCCTGAGAGGCAATTGCATCGGCCGGTTCGTAGCCCAATAAGGTCTGGGCGGCCGGTGAAATATAGAGGATAGCTCCCGTGATCGTATGGCGCGAAATGACGTCGGTGGAGTTTTCAGCGAGCAGACGAAAACGCGCTTCGCTTTCCTGCAAGGCCCGTTGCATGCGCTCACGCTCGATGCGAATCTCCCACTCGCGCAGCACCCGTTCGGCAATGTGCGGCATGTCCAGCAGCGTGGTTTCCGACTTCACCACGTAGTCGAGCGCGCCGGCCTTTAGGGCACCCACCGCCACCCGTTCGTTGCCCTGGCTGGTCATGATGATCACCGGAGCATTGACCAGCCGATCGTCGGTCAACAGTTCCATGCCCTCGCCATCCGGCAACCGCCAATCGGCAATGACGAGCTGGGGCAGTTTCGCCGGTTCAGTCAGACAGGCGCGCGCTTCGGTCAGCGTCGCGGCCACTTGCAACCGCACCTGACCGCCGCGCGCCTCAAAGGCGCGCCGCACCAGTTCTGCATGCGCAGGATCGTCTTCCACCAACAAAACGCGGGTTGGCTCGTCAGTCATACTTCATCATCTTCAGCATCCGGTCTTAAGGGTCGCAGCCGCCGGCTGTCGAGCTAAAGCTGCGGGTGTGTATTCCAGCCCAGCCAATAGAAGCCCAGATCTTCCATCAGCTCGCTGAATTCTTCATAACCGACGGGTTTAACCAGATAACTATTGACGTGGTGATCGTAGGCGCGTGTCACATCCCGATCGGCCTCGGATGTCGTCAGGACGACGACGGGGATATGCTTGAGCTCGTTGGAATCCTTGATCTGTTTCAGCACCTCCAGCCCGTCGACGCGCGGGAGGCGCAGGTCCAACAAGATGATATGGGGATAAGGATTCTCGGCCACATCGGTATAGGCGCCGCGATGATATAAGTAATCCAGAGCCGACTGTCCATCCAGGAAGTGCCGGATACGATTGGCGACACGGTGATCAGCCAGGGTGCGCATAACCAACTCCGCATGATCGATGTTATCTTCCACCAGCATCACCAAGACAGGCTCGCCATTCATGGACCGTCTCCTTGAGAAATGAGAATGTGTGCGATGTGGCATGATAGTCTACCCAGGGAGTGGCGCGGCGGCCAAGGTGAAATAAAAGGTCGTGCCGCCCTGCAAACCTGGTGATTCCACCCACACCCGGCCATCGTGAACTTCGATGATGCGTTTTACCAGGGCCAGTCCCACCCCCGTTCCTTCACTGCGCGCATCGAGTTTATTGAACAAGCCAAACACCTTCTCATAGAAATGTGGCTCTAGGCCGATGCCATTGTCCTGTACAAAGAATACCGTTTGGCCTG
>JAUQXC010000792.1 GCA_030834825.1 Thermoflexales bacterium | reverse complement strand
AAGATGTGCAGGCCCTCATGGCGAGCTTGTTCGTGGTCCTCACCGGCAAGGTCTACACATCCGACGTTCAGCTGGGGCCGCCCGGCTTGCAAGCGCTGGCCCGTGAAACCTTTACGGGCGAAATTGCTTCCGCCGCACAGTTGGGCGAGCGCCTGCGCGATGTCATCGCAGAGATCCGCCGTCCCAATAGCTACGATCTGCGTGTGGGCCGTTTGACCGATGTGGGTCACGTCCGCCAGTTGAACGAAGACAGCCTGCTGACATTGGAACTGGGCCGCGTGCATCGCTCGGTAGGCTCGCCGTTCGGCTTGTACGTCGTCGCCGACGGCATGGGCGGCCATTCGGCGGGCGACGTCGCCAGCGGGCTAGCGATCAATGCGTTAGCCCAACATGCCGCCGCCACCTTGCTACCATTCGAAGTTGACGATGGGACACCCACCCTGGAGATTGAGGCCTGGCTGCGGGAAGCGATCAACGTAGCGAATACCACCGTCCATGAGCAGCGCAAGCTGGCCGGGACCAACATGGGCACCACGCTGGTGATGGCTTACATCGCCGACGGCCAGGCCTATATTGCGCACGTCGGCGACAGCCGCGCCTATCTGGTGAACGAGACCAGCATCCGGCAGATCACCATCGATCATTCCCTGGTGCAGCGCCTGGTGGATACCAAGCAGCTGACCTTGGAGGAAGCGCGTGTCCATCCGCAGCGTAACGTGATCTACAAGAACCTGGGCGATCGCGCCTCGGTGGCGCCGGACATGACCCATCTCGAGCTGCAACCTGGCGATCGCCTGCTATTGTGCAGTGACGGGCTTAACACCGTCGTCGAAGATGCGCGTATTCAGCAGCTGGTCATGGCGGCCGCGTCGCCGCAAGAGGCCTGCCGGCAGCTCATCGACGCGGCCAACGCCGCGGGCGGTCCCGACAACATCACAACCATCATCGTGCAGATGGAGCCGTTGGGATGAGCACCTCGCGCGGACGCTGGATCGCCTGCGCGCGATGCAACACCGCGATTGAACCCGGTGCCGGTTATTGTCCGAACTGCGGCCTGTCCCTCCCTCACCCGATCGGTGCTGTCTGCCCCCAGTGTGCGGCACGTAACCTGCCCGGCACGGCGTTCTGCGAGACCTGCGGTGCCGCGCTGTCGCGGCGCCCTTACCTCATTGTGACGGAGACCGGCCTGCGGCTGCCCCTGAGTGTCGATGATCAAACCGCCATTGTCGTGGGCCGATCGGATGCGTTGAGCGGTGTGCTGCCCGATCTTGATCTGGAACCCTACGCAGGTGAACTGGCCGGGCTTTCGCGCCGTCATGCCTGTTTCACCTGGCGTGACCAGCAATGTTGGGTGGAGGACCTCAACAGCGTCAACTGGACCTACCTCAATGATCAGCGTTTGTCGCCCGATCGGCCTGCGCCGCTGACCGACGGCGATCTGCTGCGCCTGGGTAATGTGCTGCTGACGTATCGGACGGGGTAAATCCAATTCCTGACAGATCTCGATTCGCCGTATCTCTGCGGTAAACCCGCATGGCTAAAATCAACGATCAGTCCTACTTGCTCAACGAGCAATACAAAGACGCCACCCAGCTCGACGCACGCGTGCAGCTGCACCTGCTATTCAGCACCAACCAGCAAGGTTGGCAGCGTTGGTGTTTCGATCATTACGCCCTACCCGCCGCGCCTGCGTACGGCAAAGCGCGTGTCCTCGAGATCGGCTGCGGCCCGGCGCACCTGTGGACGACGAACCGCGATCGGATCCCGCCGGGCTGGCAGATCACGCTCTCCGATTTTTCCGGCGGCATGCTGGCCCAGGCCAAACAAAACTTGAACGGCGCGTCGCAGTTTGAGTTTGAGCTCGCCGATGCGCAAGCGATTCCGTTTGAAGCGGACACCTTCGACGCCGTGATCGCCAATCATATGTTGTATCACGTGCCCGATCGACCGAAGGCTCTGGCCGAAATGCGCCGCGTATTGAAGCCGGACGGCAAAGTCTATCTGGCCGCAAACGGACTTTCTCACCTGCGCGAACTGTATGAGTTGGAGCAGCGCTTCGATCCCACCATTGACTTTGGCTGGAGTCATCAGGCGCATGACTTCTTCTCGCTGGACAAAGGCGGCGCTGAAGTCACCCAGTTCTTTCAAGACGTCCACGTCACACGCTATGAAGATGCGTTGAACGTTACTCAGGCAGCGCCGCTGGTTGACTACATCCTATCGATGGCGACCGCCGCCCCGCTGCGCGCACGCCGCGCCGAATTGCAGCAGTTCATCGCAAACGAACTAAACCGACAAGGCGTCATTCACATCTCAAAAGAAGCGGGCATGTTCATCGGGACCAAAAGCTGAGTGAGGTTCCTGACAATTTTCTTTAGCCCCTGAGGAAATACCGCTATGAGACTCGTGCATCGTCCTTTATCATTGATCCTGTTCGCAACTGTGCTGCTGGCCGCCTGCCAGGGCCAATCGACTGCCACACCAACACCTACGCCGCAGTGGGAGGCCTTCCATTCGGATGAGGGCGGCTTCAGCGTGCTCTTTCCCGCTGCACCTGAAAAACATCTCTGGTCAGACGAGCAATCATACAGCGGTGTCTATACGTCCACTTATCAAGGCATGCTGTTTAACGCGACGTTCATCAGGCTGGCGGCCATTCAACTGACGCCCGATCAGATCATGGAAAACATACGCGACGAGCAGGCGGCCGATCTGAAAGCCAAGATCCTGAGCAGCGACTCGATCGAGTTCAACGGCTATCCGGGATTAACTTACTCGCTCGAGGCGCCTGACAGCAAGGCGTTGCCTGGCGGTGGTATCGTGCAAGTACGCGTGTATCAGATCAGCGATCGTCTGTACATCCTCTCTCACACCGGAGCGAAGAAAAACTCACTGCTGTCCGACGTCAAGAAGTATCTGGGATCGCTGAAGGTGGATGGCATGGTCGAACTCCCCACGCCGGTGCCGATCGTGCCGAATGCCGTCGTCGCACCACAAGGTTGGCAAGAGTTCACCTCGGAGCAAGACGGTTTCAGTGTGTTGCTGCCCGGCAAGCCGAAACACGAAGTGACCAACCGCGACAAAACGATGGAAACCGTCAGCTACCTGGTCCAAAGTGAACTTGATGGATATGGCGTCTTTTTATTCAACTCCAAGGCCCCCCTGCCTGCTGAGGCGCGCCCAACCCTCCTGTTTGAAATCGTTAAAGAATCCCTGCTTGAACAGCAGCCCGCTGTCATCATGAGTGAAAGGCCCATCCAGCTTGGTCTTTATCCAGGGTACGAATTTCTGATCAAACTACCCAAGAGCAAGGACCAGCCCGTTGACGGCCAAGTACAGGCCCGCTTGTATGTCGCCGATAAACGCCTGTACGTTGTCGCCGCCATGACTGCGGGTACAGCTGCACCCCCGGAAATAACGCCGTTCCTGGATTCGTTCAAAATACTTGAGTAAAATAATCCCATATTGGAGAAGAATCTATGAAGCTTTATCGGTTGATGTTCTTGCTGGCTGTCGCAACAATCTTACTGGCGTGCCAATCAGCCGCGCCCGGCACACCCGAATCGCGCGCCTCGATCGCGACGAACACACCCGCATCCGGCGGATCGGGCACAGCGACATCGGTTGACGAGTGGCAGCGCTTCTCATCAACCGAGGGTGGCTTTTCGATCTTATTGCCGGCCAGGCCCAAGGAGCAGAGGCAGCCCGTCAACACCGCGGCCGGTTCAGTCGAGGCTATCATGTACATCGCCGAGGTAAAAGGGACGGCTTTCGGCGCGGGTTACAGTGATTTCCCCACTAGTGCCCTGGAAGCTGATTCTCAAGCGGTGCTGGAAGGCGCACGAGATGGCGCGGCGAAAAACATCAACGGCACAGTGTTGGACGAAAAGCCGATCGAGTTGGCCGGCTACCCTGGTTTGGAGATCGTCATAGAAATGCCCGCCGGTGCTGCCGTACCCGGCGGCGCGATGTACCGGGCGCAGCTCTATCTCGTCGGCCAGCGTTTGTATCAAGTCATCTATGTGGCGTTGAAAGCCGACGAAAATCCGGCGGAGTATCAGAAGCTCTTCGATTCATTCCACCTCGACAATCCACCCACGCCGAGCTCATCTTCTTCCACTTCAGCAGCCGGTTTGTCGTTAAAGGACTGGATCGAATATCGATCAGCTGAAGGCGGCTTTACGGTTTTACTACCAGCGGAGCCGGAAGTGAAAACCCAGTCGGCCGACACCGCGGCAGGAACAGTGCAGCTCACCATGGCCATGGCCGAAGCGAAGAACTATGCCGCTGGCGTGTCCTTCAACGAGATTCCTTCGAAAGCTTCGGGTGATCCCGAAACACTGTTGGCCGGCGGGCGTGAAGGTGCAGCCAAGAATTTGAAAGGCATAGTGGTCAGCAATAAACCGATCAAGCTGGGCGCTTACCCCGGCACCGAGTTTGTGGTGAAGACGCCCAGCGATCTCATCTACACCGCGCGCCTGTACCTGGTGGATGATCGGTTGTATCAAATTCTATTCCTCGTGCCGAAAGAGCAGCTCGATCAATTTGACGTGCAGGGATTCTTTGATTCGTTCACGCTGTTGGAGAAGTGAGACAGAGCAACCCGGTTGCTGATCACGTTTTACACGTTGCTCGTTACACAGCACTCATCATTCACCATGACATCTAGTCCACCACCTATCGCCGGAACCCAGCTGCTCGCCGCCTCGCGCGCCACCTTGACCCTGCGCCTGCCGGATGGACATGTGCGTACGCTGGCCCTCGCGCGCGATCCGCTCACCATCGGGCGGCATCCCACCAACCAGCTGGTCATCGACGTGCCCACCGTCTCGTCCGAGCACGCCCTCGTCGAGTACCGCGCCGGCCTGTATCGTCTCATCGATCGCGGCAGCCGCAACGGCACCTTTGTCAACGGGCAGCGCATTGAGGCGATCGATCTGAAAGACGGCGATCTGATCCGGTTGGGCGAGATGGGCAGCAACGCCGTGACGCTGACCTATCGGGCCGGGCAGGCGCCGCAGATGACCTCGCCCGATCAATTCGATCTGGCCGCGCACGACACCTTGACGATTGGCCGGGCAGCCGAATGCGATCTGGTGCTCGATTCGCCGTTGGTGTCGCGCCACCATGCGCGCCTGGAACGCTCCGGCCCGGTGCACGTCTTGAGCGATCTCGGCAGCACCAACGGCTCCTACGTGAACAGCCACCGGATCGATCGGGCGGAGTTGCACGCGGGTGACGTGATCCAGATCGGGCCATATCGCTTCACGTATCGACCGGAAGCCATCAGCCAGGTGGTCTCGGTACAGCGCGGCCAGCTGGATGCGTTACACCTGACACGCCGCGTGGATGTGCACCACGGTGACGGGGGACGTTTGATCTTGAATGATGTTTCGCTCTCCATCGCGCCCAGCGAATTCGTCGCCATCGTCGGCGGATCGGGATCGGGCAAGACCACCCTGCTCAATGCCCTCAGTGGATTCGAACCAGCCGAAGGCCGCGTCCTGCTCAACGGCGACGACTACTACACCAACTTCGGTCTATATCGCAGCCTCATCGGGTATGTGCCGCAGGACGACATCATTCACCGCGAATTGCCGGTGGGGCAGGCTTTGCGTTATGCGGCGCTGCTGCGCCTGCCGGGCGACACCTCCGAGGATGAAATCAATGCCCGTATCGAGCGCGTGCTGGCCGAAGTGGACATGGATGCCCAGGCCGAGCAGATCGTAGGCCGGCTTAGCGGCGGGCAGCGCAAACGCGTCTCGATCAGCATGGAACTGCTGGCCGAGCCGGGCATGTTCTTTCTGGATGAAGCAACCTCGGGGCTTGATCCCGGGCTGGAAAAGAAGTTGATGTATACGCTGCGCCGCCTGGCCGATGGCGGACGCACGGTGGCGCTGGTCACGCATGCGACCGCCAACATCAAGCAATGCGATCATGTTGCGTTTATCGGCGCCGGCCGCCTGGTCTTCTTCGGCCCACCAGGTGTGGCGCTGGAATTCTTCGGCGTGCATGAGTTTGCCGACATCTACGAAGCCATCGAAGACGATGCCGCCACGTGGGAAAAGCGGTTTCGCGAATCAAGCGTTTACGCGCAGTACGTGCTGCCCCGTGTTTCGAATGCCGAAGTGGGGCTGCGCGGCGTCCCGGCGGGAACGAGAACCGCCAGGCGTTCGGCGCCAGAGAGGGCACAGCCCGCAGCCCGCTCGACCAGCCTGGCCCCGCGCGCGAACCCGTGGCGCCAATTTTCCATTCTCACGCAGCGCTACTTCGAACTCGTCGTGCGCGACAAAGTGCTGTTGACTTTGCTGCTGGCCGTCATGCCCGTAGTGGGATTGCTGTTGGCCATCATCTCGCGACCCGCGGTGCTCGTCGGCGAATCAGCACTGCGCATTCAAGAGCTGCTTGCTTCAGCGGGCAGTTACAGCGTGGCCGGTGAAGCGCAGATCGTGATCATGATGCTGGCGCTGGCGGCCAGCTTGGTCGGCATGTTTGCCGCCGCCTTCGAGCTGGTCCGTGAACGCGCCATCTACCGCCGCGAACGAATGGTGAATCTGCGCCTGCGCACCTATCTGGGATCCAAGCTCATCGTCCTGGTCGGATTCGCCGCGCTGCAAGTCATGGCCTTGCTCGTCGTGGTGGCGCTGCGCGTGCAAGTGCCCTTCGCCGGAATCATCCTGCCCGGCCCGTTGGAACTCTATCTCACGCTGTTGCTCACCACCATCGTCGGCATCCTGTTGGGTCTGTTCATCAGCGCCGTGGCCGCCAACAGCAACAGCGTGATCTACATCGTGCTGTTTGCCGTGTTTGTGCAGATCATTTTTGCGGGTGTGTTCTTCGAACTGCCGGGCGCGACCAAAGCCATCTCGCTGCTGACGCCCACCCGCTGGTCAGTGGAGGCGCTGGGCAGCACCATCGATCTCCCCCTGCTCAACGACCTGGGCCAGATCGAAGTGCGCCGCACCATCGACACCGTCGATCCCACTACCGGCGAGAAGATTCAGCGGGAAGTAGTGTATGGTGATAAACTGTCATTGACGTTCACAGTGAATTATGCACATGCAGCGGGTCATTTGCTTAGCCGCTGGCTGGTCTTGATCGGCTTTGCAGTTCTGTTGTTGCTGGCCACCGCCTGGGCGCAGGGTCGCCTGACTAAACGGCAACGGATGAATAACGGGTAAAGGCTTCAGCATGGACTCGACGACAGGTTTCTTCAACGGCTTGTATTATGAGGTCGCGGGCGAAGGCCAGCCGCTGGTCTTGATTCACGGCGGCCTGGTCAACAGCGGCTTGTGGGACGATCAGTTTGAAGTCTTTGCCGAGCAGTATCGCACTGTGCGCTACGACGTGCGCGGCTTTGGCAAATCGCTGTCACCCAGCGCCTATTTTTCCAATCACGGCGATCTTAGAGACCTGCTGGATTTTCTTGGTTTCAAACGCGCCTGTGTGCTGGGTCTGTCGCTGGGTGGCGCGATCGCCATCGACTTTACGCTCACCTATCCCGATCGGGTCGCGGCCTTGATTCCCGTCGCGGCCGGCTTGAGTGGCTATCATGCCACGACCAACACGGCCTTGCGGGATGAACTGAACGCTGCTTACGAACGCGGTGACAAGGAGCGCGCCGTCGAACTGTCGCTGCAAATGTGGACCGATGGACCGCAGCGCAAGCCCGATCAAGTTGATCCTGCTGCCCGCGAGCGCATCCGCATGATGACCGTTCACACCTTCGATCTGCCGGATGTCGATCACTGGTTACAATCACTTGAGCCGCCCGCCCTTGATCGGTTGGCTGAGATCCATGTGCCCACTTTATTCATTGTGGGCGATCAAGACATGGCCGACATCCTGAAGATTGGCGATCTGATCGTCACCCAGGTGCCCGGCGCGAAGCGAGCTATCATTCCGGGCACGGCGCACCATCTCAACGTCGAGCGGCCCGCCGAATTCAATCGCATTGTATTGGAGTTTTTGAATTCATTATCGCGTTGAACTCTATTGGCTATCCAGACGGGCGTTTTCAGCAGCCATCTCACTGGCAAATCAGGAGTCTCATGCGACGATGCTTCGCGGTTCTACTCGTTATATTTTTCGTTTCAGTCTCACTCATCTCCCTCGTCACGGTGGTTCAAGGCCAGACACCAACCGGGTTGGCAGGTGATGAATTCACCAAGCCCCTGATCAAGGGGACTGGTGAGGAATGGCCGACTTTCGTCGGCGTCGGTCATTCACTGCGTTACCCACCTGCGTGGCAGGCCCAATCGTATCAGGCGCAAGGCGGCCTGCGCAACGGCGCGCTGTTTCAATTCTCGTGGACGGACGTGCAAGGCTTAGCTGCACAGATTGAAGCCTTGGAGATTGTGAATGCCTCCGATGGCGTAGCGGCGTTGGACACCGAACTGGCCTATTGGCAACAGACTACGCAGCACGCGTATGCAGTAGAAGCCGTGACTGTGCAAGGACACCCTGGTTGGTGGATTCACGCCGCTCAACCGCTAGATCCGCTGGGACTGACAGGGACATTGTGGACCGATTGGGGAGAACGAATTTATCGCTTCCGGTTGATTTGTCGGCCTGCTGCATGTGTGGAGAGCGAGCAGCAGTTGCGACAAATGCTTTCGACGTTGCAAATCGCAACGGTGGATTGGCAACGCGCGCCCGCGCCGCCACACTCCCCCGACCGTCAAGCTATGCCTGCTGAAGAAACGCTCGTTCCTAACTCACCCTCTATCGTGACCTATAACCGCAGCGCCGCCTACGCGTATGCGAATTCGTGGTGGAATCAACAGAATAACAGCGATGGGTGCTATCTGTGGTACAGCAGTGTCCTGGGCTGTGTGAAAGATCCTGGGGACTATGGCGTGGATGGCGCACACTTCGTCAATCGCGCCGTCTACGCAGGTGGGCGACCGATTCCTGCGTTGTGGGATGCGGCGGCGGTCAACGCGGTTGGTCTGCGTAACTGGTTGCAGGGAGATGGCTGGACGACGACGCCCGCCGCCCAAGCGGCAATTGGCGATGTGGCGATCATGGGGCCATTCAGTAATCCCTGTTGGACTGGGCTGGTAGTAGTGACGGGGACCAATCCCACACTGGCGACTCATTCGGCGGAGTTATGGGCGTCCACCAGCTCGATGTACTGCTACGACAATGGCAACCCCAACCTACGTCAAGACTTACCTGCACGCGAACACCGAAGTCGTTACGTCGCAAGTGTATCTGCCTTTGATCACGAAGCCAACTCCGCCGCCCGTCATGAAAACCAAGAGCGGAATGCATATGGGCAACCGCAGTGCGGACTGGCCCGACTTCTTATTCAACTACCTGGATGGGACACAGCCCACTGGCGCTTTCCCAGCCGTGGTGGTCGTGAAGAGCGATCAACTGTATGACATCTGGCGCGGCGGCAGTATTTGCGAAGTGGGTGGGATCAATCCGGCGCCTCGTGCCCCGACCCTGTTCGCCTACTTGAAGAAAGCCTCTGGCGCTGGCACAAAAGTGATTATCCGGATCAGTCCATCGCCCGGTAACTTCTCGGATTGGGATGATCCTGTCCAACCCAATCATCATTTACAAGCAGGCTCTGCTCCTGCTGGTGGAACTTACTGCGAACTGTCGCCTGGCAGCGGCAACTGGGGCTTCATGCACTATCGCGCCGTGCCGGATATTGCCAAAGAGATCGCGCAGATTCATAACCTGAACAAGAACAATGGTTGGCAAGAATATGCCTTCGAGCCTGCGAACGAATCCAATCTTGAGTGGTACACGACCACACCGATAAGTCAGACTTTTCCAACGATTGATGAACCAGTCGCCTGGCAAGAGATGGATGCTTACTTCAGCGCACTCTATGACGCTGTGAAAGCATTGCCAACTAGCGGTGAAATCAGGCTGCTTACCCCACCTATGGCCCAGACCCGTTACGCTGAAGGCGTATACTTGAATTGCGATCCACAACGCCTCAAAAACGGCTCAACTGGCTATGATATGATGCAGACGACTTATACGACTAAGAATGATGGACTGGGTTGGCATAGTTACTGGACGTATGGTCACGAATCCAGCACCTCGTATTGTGATGAAGGCATTGGCCAGCATATATCTTCGCTATTGCCAGATTGGATGCTCAATCAGATTACCAGCGGCGCGAAGTTGGGGTTCATCACCGAATCCGATTTGGCTTCACCCGGACAGCAGATGGGCAGCACGTTGACGGATAAAGATGCCGACACGAGCGCCACTCGTAGTTCGATCCGGACCTTTTTCCAAAACGAACCGGCGGGAATCTATCCCGTCATGTGGTTATTGAATAACAATTTCACCGACTCGCCCGGCCATACTGAAAACGACGAGATCAACTGGCATCAGGTGTACACCCCGGCCATGGGGCTGATTGCCCGACCCTGGTTCACGACATGGTGGACTCGAACTGATCCCTAGAAGATAGGAAGGAGAATATAACATGAATACTCGACTCAATGTTTTGATCGCTGGCTTGTTGAGCGCGTTCCTTGTTGGCTGTGCACCGGCTGCTAACGCTGCACGGACAGCTGTTGTTTCGCCGTTACCAACTCCATCTAGCGATATACAGATCGAGTCCACAACTGACATTGCCTTGACGGCAGCTAAGGGCACTCAGCTGCCAAGCGGCTTGTTCTTTAGGGTCGCACAATCTGGCCTCAAGTTGTATGGAGCTGGTGCAGTAAATCCAAATGGAGTAGCATTATATCAAGTAGACCTAAAAACAGGTTCTGCCCGACAGATAGGCACCTGGCGAAAGGGAATAGGATCGATACATGCCTCAGAGCGATATGTTGTCTGGGAACAGACTTCTGATTCTCAAGAATACACTGAAATTCATGTGTACGATCTACAACAAGATCGTGAGATGGTACTGGCTATCCATACTGCCTGGGTAGACATATCAGGCGACACGGTTGTATGGGGTGATGTGCAAGCATACAATCTGGCCCTTGGTAAGCCAATCGAGGTCAAGAATCTTCATGGTCGGCCTAGTTATCCGACAATTTCTGATCAATGGGTAATCTATTTGGATCCTGTGACTAGCTACGTAGCAGATATCTATGCCCACAACCTTTCTACCAGCGAAGACTTCAAGATCGGCACCATGCCGATGCTCGGTGATCGCATTGGTACCGTGGACTGGTATCCGGTCATCAGCGGCAAGAATATCGTGTGGGTCTCTGAGGACAACCAGTTACATCAATATGATCTGAACTCACGCACAGACCGCGTACTGCCTGTGTCCGTTTCGCTTGAAGATAGCCTAAATACGCCAAGGTTTCTCGCACTTGATGGAGACACCTTAGTCTATGAGCAAGGAACTTGGGTGGGCTATGATCTGGCGCGTAATGTCGCCTTTCCAATCAGCAGAACGTCGTCGCAAGATAATCGCGGCAAGCGAACCATGTCTACGCCTGTTTTAATATCTAATGGGCGATTAGTTTGGCAGACGCAAATAGATGAAACGGTCAACCTGTATATGGCCGACCTCATTAAGAATCCATAAGACGGTGTGAGGGCAGAGGCTCGCCCCACCACGGCGTGGTGGACGCAGGCCGAACCGTAGAATCAAACATGAAATCTCGTAACCAATCCTTTCTTCGTTCACGTCTCATCCTCATCGGCATTGTCGCCGCCATCGTCGTCATCGGCGCGGTGTGGGTCTTCGGGCCGGGCCGCGTCCAGCCGTCCGCGCCACAGGCTACGCTGGCGCCTGCGCCCAACGTGACCTTCACCCCGCCGCCCGATCTGAAAGACCTGGCGCAGCAATTCCCGCGCCTCGAGAAAATCCTCAACAACCCCGAACTCGATTCGGTCTACAAGGATTTTCTGGTGGCTTACGAAAGCGGCGGCGCCGAAGCAGCCGATCTATTGGCGCGGCAGCGCGGCCTACTGACCCCCGATAATCAAATCCGCGTCACGCTGGTGCTAGATACAGAAGACTCGGCGGCCCTGATCAACGAGTTGCAAGGCCTCGGCGTGATCGTGCGCGGCGTCTACAAGGACCTCATTGACATCGGCATCCCGTTGGAACTCATCGTGAAGACCGCCGAGTCGGAAGATCCCGGTCAGGTCTTCGATCAGATCACGCAATTGGAGCACGTCATCAACTTGCAGCTGCCTTCACCGGGCAAGCCCAATGCCCACCTCCGGCCCGCGAATATTCTCGCGGGCTTTTTACAGCCTCCCGCACCTGTGACCAGTGAGGGCGTCAACGTGATCGGCGCAGAAAAATGGCACGCCGCCGGTTATACCGGCCAGGGTCTGAAGATCGGCATCCTCGATCAAGGCTTCGACGGCTATCGCGATCTGTTGGGCCGGGAGCTGCCCCGTAACGTTATAACCCAATCTTTCGTGCCCGGGTTTGAGGTCGATCGGACCGGCGTGGCGCACGGCGCAGCGGTGGCCGAAGTCATTCACGACGTAGCGCCTGAGGCTGAGCTCTATCTGGTCTATTACGATGGCGGCGATGTGAGCATGGGTAATGCCGTCGAGTGGTTGCTGCAGCAAGGTGTGCACATCATCTCGCATTCAGCCGGTGGATTGGCCGCGCCGATGGACGGCACGGGCCGTGACGCCGAGCTGGTGAAGCTGGCCACGGACAATGGCGTCTTGTGGATCAATTCGGCGGGCAACAATGGCACCCAGCATTATCGCGGCACGTATACCGATGCCGGCGGAGTGCACGAATTTGCTCCGGACAAAACGCTGCTCGCTTTTCAAGCCGATCCCACCGGCAACAGCCAGATCGTGCTGACCTGGAATGACTGGCCGGAAGGCGGCACGCAAGATCTCGATCTGTTTGTGCTCGATCAGGATGGCAATGTCATCGCCTCATCGCGCAACTCGCGCGAAGGTGTTCGCCCACCGGTCGAACAGATTGTCTACGACTTCGACGACGCACGCACCTACTATGTGACGATCAACGGCGTCCATGTCACGCAACCCATCGAGCTGAGTCTCTTTGTGCATCAAACCCCGCTGCTGGAATTGGCCGATCCCGTCGGCAGCCTGGCCACACCCGGAGACGCGGTGGAGGCACTGACTGTCGGTGCGGTGAACTGGCGCGACAATCAATTGGAACCCTTCAGCTCACGCGGACCAACCGCCGATGGCCGCCTGAAACCCGATCTCGTCGGGCCGGATGGGGTCTCCAACGCCATCTATGCACCGCAAGGTTTTTACGGCACCTCGGCGGCCACACCGCACATTGCCGGCGCTGCCGCGTTGGTCTGGGGCGCCTATCCGCAAGCCAGCGTGCCAGAGATTCGCAACTTCTTGATCAACAATGCCATCGACCTGGAGGGGAACGGCCTTGATAATGAAACCGGCGCGGGATTGCTTGTGCTGGCCGATCCACCGCCAACGCCGACGCCCCTGCCCCCCACACCGACGATCGAGCCAGGTGCCCCCACGGCCACGCCTCAACCCACGGCCACGGCGCGCCCCCTTGTTTTAGCCACGCGCCAGCGGCCCCGCCCCACTAGCGCAGCGTCCAGCGACAGCTCTGGAAATTGGATCGGATTGGTCGCGATCGGGTTGGCTCTGGCGATCGGGGCAGGTGTGGGGTTCGGCATGATGCGTCACGCGCGACCGGCGCCCCCGCTCGCCCGGGCGGCGGCCCCTGCACCCGAACGAACAGCCTGCGGCTATTGCGGTTATCAGCTGCTCGCCGAGGCTAATTTCTGCCTGCAATGCGGCCGGTCCGTTCACCAGCCACCCACCTGTGACCGCTGTCATAGTCCGCTACGACCTGAGGCGAAGTTCTGCGGCCAGTGCGGTGCACCCCACGCAACCCGATCGTAACCGAATCGAAACCCCGCGCCTTGACGGGTATGCTAGAATCAAGCTATCCTGAAACAGGCTTGAATCATGGCACTCGATCGTCGGATTATCATTCTCCGCAATGCCTTCCCTTCGCTGAGTGAAGATATGCTGGCCTACGTAGCGCAGAACGCCCGAGAAATTCGCGTCGCGCCGGGCGATCGCATCTGCACAGAAGGAGAGCTGGGTGATGCGGTTTATTTCATCCTCTCCGGTCGCGTCCAGGTCAGCAAGTTTCTGGAACTCGGCACGCAGCACCTGTTGAACGAATTACATGCCGGCCAGTTTTTTGGCGAGCTGGCCTTGGTGGAAGATGCACCCCGTATGGCCAGCGTCGATGCCCTGGAAGAAACCGCCTTGCTGGTGATCACCAAGGACGACTTTCAGGATTTACTGACGCGCAACCCCGAAACGGCCATGCCCATCATGCGCTCCATCGCCTCACGCCTGCGCGACTCTGACCGCCGCTCGATCGAGGAACTACGCGAGAAGAACGAGGAACTGGCGCAAGCTTACTTGACGTTGAAGGACCTGGCGCAGCGCAAGAGCGACTTCCTCACCGTTGTCGCGCACGAGCTGCGCACGCCGCTGACCGCTATCAAGGGCTACGGCCACTTCATGCGCCTGGGCACCTTGCAAGGCGAGACCTTGAACCGAGCCGTGACCGCCATCGTCAACAACACCGACGCGATCGTACGCTTGATCAACAACATTCTCTTCCTGCAGGAACTGGAACTCATCGAACCAGCCTTTGAACCGGTGGACGTGCCGACGTTGGTCAATGCGATCTTGACGACGATGCGTCCGGGCGCCGCTGATCAGAGCCTCACTTTCCAGCTCGAGCTGCCGTCCGATCTGCCTTCCGTGTCCGCCGATCTTGACGGGCTGACGCAGGCGATCGGGGCGTTGATCGACAATGCGGTGAAGTTCAGCCCCAACGGCGGCGCGATTGTCATCGCGGCCCACGTCGAAGAGGGGCAGCTGCGTTTGTCGATTCAAGACCCCGGCGTGGGCATCCAGCCCGATCAGATGTATCACATCTTTGATCGCTATCATCACCTGGAATCCGCCGGTGAGCACTTGTTTGGCGGCGTGGGACTGGGCTTGCCGATTGCGAAGCAGGTGGTGGAACAGCATGGTGGCAACATCAGCGTGGTCAGCCAGCCGGGTGCGGGCAGCACGTTCACGCTCACGATCCCGATCGAACGCAAGAACGGAAGAGCGTAAACAAAACCTCCCGGAGGTTGTTACCCTCCGGGAGGTTTCTTTTATCCCCGCAAGACCGCGTTCAACTCCTCGCGCAGCCGTTTCACGATCTGCTCGCGAATTTTTGCCACGTCAGCATCGGTCAGTGTGTGATCGGCCTGATAGGTCAGCCGGTATGCCAGACTCTTCTTCCCCACGCCGATCTGCTCACCCTTGAAAACGTCAAACACCTGCGCACGCTTCAGCGCCGTGTCCGCGCCCGCCGCCATGATCGTGGCCTGGACTTTCTCCGCCGGCACTTTGTCTTCGACGATCAACGCCAGATCTTCCGTCAGCGCCGGGAAGCGCGGTACATCTGAAATGCGTGAGACACCCGGCACCACCGCCATCAACGCTTCAAAGTCGAACTCGCCCGCCACCACCGGCTGTTCCGGAAAGTCATAACCCTCACGCACCTGGGGGTGCACTTCGCCAAAGACACCGATGTGACGATCGTCGATCACCAGGCGCGCAGTACGGCCCGGATAATAGGTGGGATGCTCGATCGGTTCGTAATGCGCGCCGTCGAGGTGCAGCCCGTCCAGCAGAGCTTCGATCGCGCCCTTGAGATCGTAGAAATCCAGGGCCGTCCGATCGCTCTCGTGTCCACCGGCACGCGTCCACGACTCCGGCTCGCGCGCGCCGGTCAGGACGAGCGACAAACGGCGCGGCTCGTCGGGCAGTGGGCCATCCTCGGTCACGAGGTAGACCTTATCGATCGAGAAGAGCGCCACCTGAGCGTGATGCCGAGAGTTGGCTGCGGCCACTTCGAGCAGCTGCGCCAGCAGCGTGTGCCGCAGATGCGATCGCTCCGCGCTGATCGGATTGGCGATCATGACAAAAGGTCGATCGTCGGGACGCTCGCCGGGCAGCAGCTTCGCTTCGGCCTGTGGCGTGGTCATGGCATAGGTTACCACTTCGCTGAGGCCCACGCGCACCAACAGATCGCGCGCCCGTTCTTCGAACGCCAGGCTGGGGTTGTTGCGCTGCGGCGGCATCTCATCATTGAGCGCCGTCAATGGAATACGATCCAAGCCATAGATGCGGGCGATCTCTTCGATGAGATCGTGCGGGCCGCTGATATCGGTGCGATGATCGGGAACGGTCACGACGATCTCTGACACCGGCACTGCATCCGCAGCGCGGTGCAAGTGTTTCTGATTGGTGATTTCTGCGGTGAATTCAAGCGACTCAAGAATCTGCGCGATCTTTTCAACCTCGAGATCGAAACCGAGGACGCGTTTGACCTCGGCGACAGGCAGCGTGACCGTCACGGTCTCGGCCGGGTTGGCATAGTTATCGAGCAGGCCGGTATCGATCGTACCGCCAGCCAGTTGCTGAATCAGGATTGCCGCACGGATGTTGCCGCGCGGCGCCATGGCCGGATGAAGGCCACGCCCGAAACGCGAAGCCGCCTCGCTGGGCAGTTTCAGCTGCTGCGTCGTCTTACGGATGTTGATGAAATTGAAGTTCGCCGCTTCGATCAGGACGTTGGTCGTGTGGTCGTCGATCTCGGTTTCCAGGCCGCCCATGACGCCGCCGACGCCGATCGGGCCGAGAGCGTCGCAGATCATCAGGTTTTCAGAGTTCAACTCGCGTTCGACGTTATCGAGCGTGGTCATACGCTCGCCAGTCTTGGCCCGCCTGACGATAATCGTAGGCCGATCATCTCCGCGTGCCTGCGCGCGCTTCAGCAACTTATCGTAATCGAACGTATGGATCGGCTGGCCGACATCGAACATCACGTAGTTTGAGACATCGACCAGGTTGCTGATCGGTCGCTGACCGGCCAGGCGCAGGCGGCGCCGCAGCCAGTAAGGCGACGGGGCGATCTTCACATCGCGCACGATGGTCGCCGTGAAGCGCGGACACAGATCGGGATCGAGAATCTCGACCTTGACCCCCTCGTTCACCTGGGGGCCGGTGCCGTGCAATTCATAGAGGGGCTGCTTCAAGGGCTGACCCGTCAACGCGGCGACTTCGCGCGCCACACCCAGGATCGAAGCGGCGCGCGCCACGTTCGGCAGGATTGCAATATCGAGCACAGCATCACCCAGATAATCCGCAGCGGGCATTCCGATCGGTGCATCCTCATCCAGCAGGAGGATGCCTTCGTGCTCGTCGCTAAGTCCTAGCTCCTTCTCCGAACACACCATCGAGTCGCTCTTCACGCCGCGCAGCTTGGCCGGCTTCAACGTCATCTTGACCCGGCCGGCCTCATGGCCGTCATACAGGACTGAACCTTCTTTGGCAAAGACTACCTTGGGGCCTTGGTCTAAACGCCCCTGCCCTTTGAGGTGGAAGAGGTTTGGCGCGCCAGTGACCACTTGATGGAGCGCCGTTCCGGCGGACGCAGCGCCGCCACAGTCCACGTCGGCCAGCACTAGCCGATCGGCGTTGGGATGTGCGCGCACCTCGACGATCTGTGCGATCACGATCTTCTCGCGATCCCACACCAGATCGGAACCGGGCACGCCATAATACTCAATATGCTCCACTTCCATCCCGGCCAGCGTCAACCGCTTGGCGAGTTCCTCAATCGAGAGGGTGAGGTCCACGTAGTCTTTAAGCCAACTGATAGGGACTTTCATAAAACGCTCCTATTGAACTTGCGAGTGAATTCGTTGTCTCTTCTTGCGCCGCCAGTCGAGGCTCAATATCAAGAGCAGCACTGCCGCCGCGAGCGAAATGGTTGCACCGCTGACAAAACTATCAGGCATAAACCACATTTCGATGCGATGTTGGCCGCTGGACACCGGCACGGCCCGCAGGATGTAGTTCGCACGGTATAGCTCGGCAGGTTGACCATCAACGGTGATATGCCAACCCGGATAAAACACTTCACTCAGGACCAACCAGCCGGCCCGTTGCATCTCTGCCTTCAAGACGAGCCGTGTGTTGGCATACGTTTCGATGCTGACCGTACCTGCCGGGTCTGGAGCGGCTTCGCCCAATGGCTCGCTTGGGACCTGCTCCAATACGACGGTTTGACGCGGGTCAAAGTCGGGCGTGACCAAGCGATCGAGAATGGCCGCATCGTCGCCGATCACTTCGGCCTGGGCCGCAATCCACGCGCGCGGCAGTGGATTGGAGCGCTGATAGATCCGCATGCCTTCTTTAGCGATCAACTCCCACCCCGCTGCTTTCACCTTGTTCAGCGTGATGGCATACTTGACGTTCAACAGATCGACCAGCGGCGAGTCAAAATGACTGGGAGCCAGCAGGTTCGAGCCAGCGACAGGTTGGCCGCTCCGATCGATGGCCTGCGTGTACTCCACATAGCGCTGCAAATATTGTGAGTCGTAACCACCCACATCCTGCAAGTTGTACAGCGCCGGCAGGTCAGGCTTGAACGGCCAGCCGAACCAGTCGCCGCGTGTCGTCAATATCCGAAAGAGATCCTGATCCTGAGTCAACCTGTCGATCGCGGGCGTCGTTGGATAATAGTATCGTGTCGAGACGGGTTGTTGATAGGCCGCCGCCAACGGCCACAATTGAATCAACGTCAAACCGCAAACACTGGCGAGCACCAGCGTTCCCCACCGCCGCCACCCTATGCCGATGGACAACACGATTGATCCGCCGATCAACCATAGCACGAATTCCAACTCTTGCGTCTGGACATAGCTCAACCGATCGGGCCGATCAGGCAAGGCGGGCGTGCGCAAGACCAGATAAGCCACGCCGATGATGATCGTCGCACCGAAGATGCTGATCAATCCACGTCTGCGTGTGGGGGCCCCAACGCTCAACAGCCAATCCAGTCCCAAGGCGCTTAGCATGGATAAACTGGTCGCCGTCAAAAAACGCATGCGTACCGGACCCAGGCTGTTAAAACCCGGCAGCCATGCCAGCAAGCGATACACTTGAGGGTCTGCCGCGCACAACACCCCGAATATCCCCAACATTCCAAAGAAAACCGCCAGGGACTTCCGCGATCCACCCAATGCCGTCAGAGCCAGAATGAGGGGAATGATGCCCACAAAAATGATCGACTCGTTATAGTTGACCGGTCCCCACCAATCGGGCGGCAGATAACCGCTGCCAAAGAATCTCGGCACCCATAACATCAAGAAGCTGGGCCAATTCTGTATGCTGGTCAGTTCCTCCCAGGTCAACGGTTGACGATGCCCTGACGCGATGTATTCCAGCGTCGGCAGCAACTGAATCAGCGCGAGAGCTGTGCCACCCAACAACAAGATAGCCGTCACTCCCACGATCCGCTTGCGACTCGCACTTCCGGAAACGATGAAGCGGAAACCGCCATACAAGACTAGAATCAGCAGGACATACAACGACCACTGCAAATGCCCACCCAGATAAGTCAAGGCGAACGCAACCGCACCCAGGGAGGCGCTCCGCCAGCGACCGGAATCTAACGCGGCCTCAAACGCCCACAACGCCCAGGGCAGCCAGACCATCGCACCGGCAACGCTGTCCCACATCAGCCAGCCTGCGAAGCCGGTGTTGAACATGAAGACGCTGGCGCCCAACAGCGCAGCTGCATGCCTCAGACGCAGCGCTCGCAAATACCCAAAAGTACCCACCCCGGCCATGATGAGATGAAACAAGGCCACCACATTGGAGGCAGCTGCGCCATTCAGAAAAATGTAGGGCAAAATGCCCGGATAGAAAATACCGGCCTGGGCATTGCCGATAACGGGATAGCCGCTCAAAATGTGCGGCTCCCATAACGGCAGGCCCTGGCGCCAACCTTGTCCGGTCAAGACCTTGAGTGGGTGAATAAAAAGAACTTTATCCGACGGCAGACCATTGTAGACTTCCGGCACAGCATGCTCCGACACCGACCATGGGCGCAGCTGCATCACGATGTCGAGTGGCGCCAGCATCTTATCGGGCAGCAAGCTCTCGCCCATGAATAGGGTAGCCAGCACAGCCAACATCAGCAGGCAGGCCAGGTCTTTGCGGCGTGTGAAGAATGCGTTTCGCATGGGTGGCTGCGCTGCTAAAACTGCTCCAGAAACCGCAGATCATTGCCCCAGAAATAGCGAATGTCGCTGATGCCCCACTTCAACATGGCGATGCGTTCCGGCCCCATGCCAAAGGCGAAGCCGCTGTGCACGGCCGGATCGTAGCCGCCATTCTTCAGCACGGTGGGATGCACCATGCCTGCGCCGGCAATTTCCAGCCAGCCGGTGTACTTGCACACCCCGCAGCCCGTGCCGCCGCAATTTGCGCAGCTCACATCCACTTCCACGCTCGGTTCCGTGAACGGGAAGTACGATGCTCTGAAACGCGTCTGGCGATCCGGTCCGAAGATGCGCCGACTGAACTCGCTCATCGTACCGAGCAAATCGCCCAGGCGGATATGCTGGCCGACAGCCAGACCTTCCATCTGTAAGAACTGAATCCCCTTGGAGGCGCTAATCTGTTCGTAGCGATAGCACATGCCGGGCAGGATCACGCGGATGGGCTGCGGGCAATATTCGTGCATAGCGTGAATTTGGCCGGGCGAAGTGTGTGTGCGCAGGATCACGCCAGGCGTTACGGTGTAGAAGGTATCCCACATGTCGCGCGCCGGATGATGCGGCGGAATATTGAGTAGTTCGAAGTTGTATTCGTCTGTCTCCACATCGCGCGCCCGATAAACCTGAAAGCCCATCTCGGCCCAGATGGCATACATTTCACGCAGGATCAATGTGTGGGGGTGCAAACGCCCGCGCGACCGTGGCCGACCGGGCAGCGTCACATCGAGCGCGCCCGCCGTCAGGCTGTGCTGCAATTCTGCTTTGCGGATCGCCTCCACCCGATCGGCATACGCGGCTTCCAGAGCACTCTTCACCTCATTGCCGCGCTTGCCGATGGCCGGGCGTTCCTCCCGCGACAACTTGCCCAGGTCGCCCAGCGCCGTCATTAGCGGCGATTTCTTGCCCAGATAAGTCACCCGCCAGTTCTCCAGAGCATCCTTGGCGTTGACTGCTTGCAAAGCGGCGAGTGCTTCTTGTTCGATTGCACTGAGTTGATCGATCATTGTGCCTCCATGTAGATCGTCACTGCGAGCACCGCAGGTGTGATGCCATCTCTTTCCACCCCGGCCGATTGCTTCATCGCAACGACTTCTTCTCCGCATAAGTTTCAAACAAAAACGCTCCCATCCCGTGAAGGGACGAGAGCGCTATCTCCCGTGGTACCACCCTTATTGATTGGTCGCACACCAATCCACTTGACGCCGACTGACATCGGCTGCCCCGTTAACGCTGGGCTTGCGGAGGCTTCTACTTGCCTTCGCCCCTCTCCTCTCCGAGGAGAGGCTGCGCGCAAGCGCGTGGGGGGAGGTGTTCAAATCCCGGCTCAGGAGCGAACTTCGGCGGTTATGATCCGATCGAGGTTTACAGTCTATGACCCCGAATCCCTGGCGGACACCCATCCGCTTACTTTTCTCCGTCATGGCCTGTGGGTTGAATTATCGACAAGTGGCGGGTTTTGTCAAGGCAATGGATGTTGCTTTGGAATCCAGCCCCATAGGCCTCGAAGATACGGCACATCCAGTGAACCAGACACATTAGTGGATTGTCCACCATCGCTGCCAACAACCCACAGGCTATTGTCTCTTTGCTCAGGCGGTAGGCAATGCTTGTCAAAAACAATTTTGTCAGATGTCGGCGATAGATCAATTTCGCAGGCGGGCCACCCGGTTGAAGCGACTAAGCCAGAGGACGTATCACCACGCCACAGTTGTGAGTGTGTCCACCAGACCTGTTGGCCGTCGTGAGATATATCAAGGCCAGTGTAGTTGAAAGGCTCGGACCAGTCGAGTGCAACTTTAATTACTCCATCATCCGGATTCACACGAAGCAACTGTAAGACGCCGTTGCGATCCGAACGCACGAGCACCTCACCATCTGGCAACCAGCGCAAAGCCACATCACCAAACAGCACGTTTGTTGCAGCAGACTGAAATGGAGGTCGGATGTCACCGCTTGTCAAATCATAGTAATAGAGCCGATAGGGCATCTCTCCCGGATCACAACCATCACGGAAGATGAGACTTGAACTATCAGGCGACCATATCACATCGCATTCGTTGCGTGGATAGTGCGTTTCCGGGTTCATTTTTGCGGAGATTTGCTTGACTTCACCTGTCTGACGATTCATTAAAGTGAGACGAGTGGGACAACGCCCAGCTTCCAGGCACCCGGGGTAATTCGATGCTCGAAATGTAAGCCATTTGCCAGCAGGTGAATACTGAGGCCACGAGGCACGCTGAACCTCATCGGGACTAACCGGCTTGACGCTGCGTTCAGCGCTGTCAAACACATAAACACGTTCGCGTTGATTATCGCCAGCCGAAAATGCAATTTCGTTGCCATGCGGTGACCAGGCTAGCGTCGAGGTCACGGTCGCGGGAACTGTGGCTGAAATTTCATTGTCAGATTCATTTCGTAGTGTAACGTAAATGACCACAGGATCAGGGCCGCGCTCTCCCAGTACCGCCAAAGCAGAGCCATCTTCAGCCCAGGCAATCTGCTGAATGTTGCGGAAGTTGCCTTGCCATCCTGTCAGACCGCTGCCATCCTCATTCACGCCGTAGATTTCGAAATTGCCGCCAGTCTTTGCGACGAACAACAGGTCCCTGGACAAGGCCACTGGATCGGTTGTGGGCATGTATCGGCAACCTGCCAGAGCAAGTAAAACTGTAAGCGCGATAAGATAATGAATTCGCGGCATGTGAGTCTACCTTGTCAGACACTTCGCTGCCGTTTCGCTTCAAATAAAACCACACTTGCTGCTACCGCCGCGTTGAGCGATTCCACTTCGCGTGACAACGGGATGGAAATGCGCTTCTTCGCGAGTTGGGCGGCGTCCCGACTCGCGCCGCTGGCTTCGCCGCCCACGATCAGCGCGGAGGGTTGTGTCCAATTGGCTTCTGTGTAAGTCAATTCGCCATCAGCGGCAGCGAGGTAGACGTTCAGGCCCTTCACCCGATCAGCGATCTCGCCCCACGTGGCTTCCAAGATTGGCAGGCGAAAATGCGCCCCCATCGCGCCGCGTACCACTTTGGGATTGAAGGCATCGACCGTTTCGGGTGAGAGCAGTACCAGATCAACCTCAGCGGCAGCCGCCGATCGCAGCAGCGTACCGAGGTTGCCTGGATCGCGCAGCGAATCGGCAATCAATATCATTTTGGGTTCGTGCGGTACGGCTAAACGGGGGGAAGGCAAAACGGCGATCAGCCCCTGCGGCGTTTCAGTCTCGCTGCACGCTTTCAATACGGCAGCCGAAACGGCGATGATCTCGACGCTCCGCTTCTTCAACCGCGACAACGTCTCTTGCGAACGCGGCGGCAGCCGCTCGGCACAGAAGATCCAATCGGGAGTAAGCTTGGCCGCCAGTGCATCGTCGATCAGGCGTGCGCCTTCGATCGCAAAGCGCTGGGCTTTGATGCGATGCTTCCGCTCGGCGAGTGATCGCACGAATTTGACTTTGTCGTTGGTCAGGCTGGTGATCATGATCGGCTCGGTGTCAGAAATCGGGGTTCTACGGTTTGACCTTCCTCACGCCCTGAATGGAGAAACCCGATTTCTTTCTGGGCAAAACAAAAAGCGCAGAGTGGATTATACCGCTCTGCGCTCTGCCTATGTCCATTTATGGTGGGCCGCTTGGCGTAGCGTGTCCGGCGAAACTTAAGCTTCTTTAGCGACCTTCACTAGCTGCGCGAACACAACGCTGTCCTTCACGGCGATGTCCGCCAGCACCTTGCGGTCGATGGCGACGTTGGCCTTCTTCAGGCCCGCGATGAAGCGGCTGTACGACATTCCGTTCAAGCGGCAACCCGCGTTGATCCGGGCGATCCACAATCGGCGGAACTGGCGAGCGCGCGCCCGGCGATCGCGGTACGAGTAGTACAGCGAATGCAGGCGTGCTTCGCTGGCCTTGGTCCATAAACGATGGCGCGAACCCTTCTGGCCCTTGGTCAGCCTCAATATCTTGTTGTGCTTGCGCCGCAAATGCGGCCCGTTCTTAGCGCGTGTCATGTTACTTTCTTCCCTTCTTTAAATTTACCCTCGGCCCGAAAGCCTACGGGGAGGTGACGAGAGACAATAAAACGTGAAACGTAAACGTGTAAGCCTTACGTTTCACGCTTTACGCATTACGGCTTACTTCTGCTTCAAGTATGGAGCCAGGCGCTTCACGCGCTTCTTCAAGCCGTGCGCCTGCACGGTCTTGAGTTCGGCGAACTCCGCTTTGGCGCGGGCCGACTTGCGGCGGCGCAAGTGGCTCTTGCCCAGCCGGGTGCGGCGCAGGAGGCCGCTACCGGTCAGGCGGAAGCGCTTGCTAGTTGCCTTATGAGTTTTGATCTTTGTCTTGGCCACTGTCTTGTTCCTTCTTTCCAGTCGACTTCTTGGGCTTGCCCGCCGGGGCCAGCACCATGAGCATTGTTCGGCCTTCCATGTTCGGCTGTTGTTCCACTACCGCCACGTCGGCCAGTTCGTCTGCGACACTCTTCAAATCTTCCAGTGCCAGGGCCGGGTAGGCGATTTCACGCCCACGGAACCGGACTCGCACTTTGACCTTCATGCCTTCTTCCAGCCACTTGCGCGCATCGCGCACCTTGAACCCACGATGGTGGGGGTCGGTCTTGGGGCGCAGCTGGATTTCCTTGACCTCGATCATCTTCTGGGCCTTCTTGGCCTCACGTTCCTTTTTGTGTTGTTCATACAGGAACTTGCCGAAGTCCATGACCTGCACCACGGGCGGATCGGCTTGCGGCGAGATCTCAACCAGGTCCAACTCGGCCTCACGCGCTAATCGCAATGCCTCCGGCACCGACATGATGCCGATGTGCTGACGGTCTTTGCCGATGACGCGGACTTCTTTAGCCCGGATTTGCTCGTTGATTCGATGGTCTTTAGCAGCGATGACGGTCCACCTTTGGTATAGAGTTCATTACAACCGCCCGGTTGAATTGCACCGGGCGGTTGCGGACGAAATGATAACACAGTCAATTTGTTTCGTCAACGGTCAGGCAAAATGCCCAACCGGCCTTACGCTTTCTTCGCAATCGCCTCAGCCGCCAGGGCAATGAACTCAGCCAACGGCTTGGCTTTGAGGTCTTCGCCCGATCGCAAGCGGATGGCGACTGCGCCTGCTTCGGCCTCTTTGTCGCCGACGACGAGCATGTATGGAATCTTTTGCAACTGCGCATGCCGGATCTTGGCCTGCATACGCTCGCTCGAATCGTCGATCTCCGCACGGATGCCGTTGATCTTCAACTCGGTCAGCACCTTTTGCGCGTATTCGCCATGCCGATCGGCGATGGGAATTACCACGACCTGCACGGGACTGAGCCAGACCGGGAACGCGCCTGCGTAGTGTTCAATCAGCACGCCGAAGAATCGCTCCATGCTGCCCAGCAGCGCGCGATGCACCATGTAAGGCTGATGTGGTTTGCCATCTTCGCCGATGTATTCCAACCCAAAGCGCGCCGGCAGATTGAAGTCGAATTGAATCGTGCTGAGCTGCCATTCGCGATCCAGAGCGTCGTTGACCTTTAGGTCGATCTTGGGACCATAGAAGGCGCCGCCCCCTTCATCAACCTCGTATGGGATGGCGTGTGCTTCGACCGCACGACGCAGGGCTTCCGTCGCTTTGTCCCAATCAGCCGGATGACCCACGTACTTCTCCGGCAGAGTGGACAGATAGGCCTTGAAATCCGTCAGGCCGAACGATCGCAGGATGTAGAGGGAAAACTCCAACGCGCGGCTGATCTCATCCTCCACTTGATCGGGGCGACAGAAGATGTGGGCATCATCCTGCGTGAAGCCGCGTACGCGCGTCAGGCCATGCAGCACACCACTCCGCTCGTAGCGATAGACTGTGCCATATTCCGCATAGCGCCGGGGCAAGTCACGATATGAGCGCATATGGCTCTTATAGATCTCGATGTGGAACGGACAGTTCATCGGCTTGGCGTAGTAGTCTTCGCCATCGATGTCCATCGGCGCGTACATGTTCTCTTTATAAAAGCCCAGGTGGCCGGACGTCTCCCAAAGATGCGCACGACCGATGTGCGGCGAGAACACCCACTCATAGCCATTGTTCAAGTGGGCCTGCCGGCTGAAGTCTTCAACCAGCACCCGGATCATGGCACCTTTGGGGTGCCACAAAATCAGCCCGGCCCCTACATCTTCAGACACGCTGAATAGGTCCAGGTCCTTGCCCAGCTTGCGGTGATCGCGCTTCTTCGCTTCTTCCAGCCGCCACAGGTACTGATGAAGATCATCCTTCGATTCCCAGGCCGTGCCATAGATGCGCTGCAGCATCTTATTCTTTTCGTCGCCGCGCCAGTAAGCGCCCGCGATACTCATCAACTTGATGGCCTTGGGATTGATCCGGCCCGTACTTTCGACATGCGGGCCGCGACACAGATCGACGAACGGGCCGTCGCGGTAGAACGAGATGACGGGCTTCTCGTTCAAGGGATTGCCATACTCGTCGAAGCCGCCTTTCTCCAGACCTTCAATCAATTCGATCTTGTAGGGCTGATCGACGAATTGCGCTTTGGCCTGCTCGGCGCTGACTTCTTCACGCACGAACGGCTGATTCGCCTTGATGATCTCGCGCATGCGGCTCTCGATCACCTCGAGGTCCTCCGGCGTCAGATTGCGCGGCAGTTCGAAGTCGTAGTAGAAGCCGTTCTCGATGGGCGGGCCGATCGCAATCCGCGCCTCGCCCGGCGGGAACATCTCCATGACGGCCTGCGCCATGATATGCGCCGCGCTGTGCCGGATTTTATACAGTTGCGAGTCTTCGTATCGTTCCATTTCACACCTCCAGGGTAAGTAGACAAAGGAAGCAAGTAGGCCAGTGGACGAGGCTTTATGCGTTACGCATGACTAGCGTCAATTTAGCAACTGCCTCGTACAGGCCATTCTTCGTCATCAATCTCAAATTTCATTTCACGATCGGGCACAAAGACTGCTCCGCACTCATTCACACCCGACCAATCTTCTTCCTCGACAATGATCCATCCCGCTCCAATAATCTGGCGTTCGTCCAACTGCTCGTCCATGATGGTCTCCCTGATCTACGGCGAAGGCGATCACGGTTGCGCGTGGCCTACCTCGCCGGACAGCAAGACGGGCGATGCCACATCTTGCGGCGGATACAATAAGTTTCGGTTATGGTCTCAGTGTCATCTTCGGTCATGTGGCATCACCTCCTTCTACCTTCACCCTTCCCCTCCCCGTCTCCCCCTCCCTCTCCTATTCAGTGGGAGAGGGAGGGGGAGGTGGTGCGTAGCACCGGAGGGGGTGGGAGAGGTTACTAGAACAAATCCTGCATCACTACGATCGACTCCGTCAGCGTCTGTCGATCGAGCGTGAAAGCAAAGCGAACATAGCCTTCACCCGCGGGACCAAACGCGATACCCGGCGAGGTGCCGACACCCACTGGATCGATCAGGTAGTTCGTCATCGCCCATGAATCGCGCCGGCCCTGATAGCCCGGCCACGACGCGGAGATCTTGGACCAGACGTAGAATGCGCCGCCGGGCCTGAACGATTCAAACGCCTTAATCGTCTGCAGCCCTTCAAAGAAAAGGTTGCGCCGCGCTTCCAGTTCCTGCGTCATTTCTTTCACGACGTCCTGTGCACCCGTCAACGCCGCCACCCCGCCCCATTGCGTAATCGAGGGCACGCCGTTCGTCGTCAGGCGCATTAACTTGCGGCAGCGATCGACCAGCAGATCGTCGTTGGTCGCCAGGTAGCCCAGCCGCAGACCCGTCATCGCATAGGTCTTCGAGAACGTGTAGACCGTGATCGTGCGATCGGCGATCTCCGGAAGCGAGCCGATGCTGAAATGCCTCCGCCCGTCGAAGATCACATGCTCGTACGCTTCATCGCTGATGAGCCACAAGTTGTGCTTCACGGCGACGGCCGCGATCTGCCGCTGCGTCTCTTCGGAAAACACCACGCCGATCGGGTTCTGCGGCGAATTGATGTAGATCGCCTTGGTCTGCGGCGTGATGGCCGCCTCGATGTCCGCCGGATCGTACAGAAAATCCTTATCGGGCCGCAGCCTAATCGGAACCGGGATACCGCCCGGTCGCTTGATCAACTCTGCGATCTCGCTCCACATTGGATCGGGCAAAATGACCTCGTCACCCGGCTCCAACAACGAGGCAAACGTCATGTACAAACCATGCATCCCACCGATCGTAACCAGCACATGTTCATCGTCTTTGATGGGCAGCTGGTTTTCCGTCTGCAACTTGTGCAACAGGGCCTTGCGCAGCTGCGGTAATCCGGTCGAGGGCGGATAATGCGTCTTGCCCTGCTGCAGGGCATCGGCGATGGCCTGCTGGATGTGAGCCGGCACATCGAAGTTGGTATCG